>CAZEPH010000243.1:0-4923 GCA_964514075.1 uncultured bacterium
CGATCGGCCCGCTCACGATGATGCGCGAGGGAACGTCCTCGAACTGCGCGGGGATGCGGTCGCGCGTGAGCGCATCGTCCGTCTCGAGGTACACGTGGATGATCGCGCGGCCGCGCCCATCCGCCCCGACCGCCGTGCCGATCACGTGCGGCAGCGTCATCACTCCCTCGGTGATACGCGCCTGGACGTCGATCGCGTGTTGCACGGAGAGGTCGCGGTTCTCGCGGCGGGCGACGCCCGCCGGCGGGCAGCCCACCATCGTCACGCCGAGCGCGGCGAGCACGTCGTCGATAGGTGTGCCGACCGTCACGGTCGCGCCGCCGGCGAAGAGCAACGCGACCGGCCGCGGACACACCGCCTGGTCCTCCGCGATCAGCGCGCCCGAGTCGCCCTGCAGCGACAGGCTGGTGAACAAGATCTGCCCGGTGAAGACGGCCGTCTTGACGTTGTTCGACCCGCAGCGCTGTTGATAGCCCACGGCGACCGTCGCGTTCACGCCGGTGACGCTACCGGTGGTGAAGCCCGTCGAACGTCCGCTCTTCTTCACGGCCGTCCCGATCGCAGGCGACGACAGCGTGGCCGACGACACCTGTCCGATGTCCAGGATGTCACCCGTTGCGGAAACAGCGCCGGGCATGACCTGCGCGATCGCTGCGTCCACGGCGTTTGTGCGGTTGTTGCGGAAGTCGAGCGGGATGAAACGGGTGAGCGTCGCGACCTCGTCGCTCGTTGTGATGAGACACAGGTTGTCGACGCCGCCCGGCTGGGTGATGGGCTCGCCGGCTACGCCGTCGTTGGTGCGGGCGAGCACGTGGCTGTTCGACAGGATGTACTGCCCGAGTCCGTCCTCTACGAGGGCACCGAGCGTGCCGGAGCAGCAGAAACGGTTCGTACGATCGAACTCGTTTCCACCGGATGTCCCGAGCTGGATCGGACGCGTTTGCCGGACCTGATGATCCAAGCCGGAATCGCCGAGTGTGGGCGCAACGACACTGCAGGTGAGGACCGCGGTCACGAATAAAGAACGGATGGATCGCATCGCAACCTCCCGGGGAACGAGTGGAGTGGATGGATAGGTGAAGATGGGGTGCAGGGTGTGCGCGCACACGCACCGCTGTCAAGCTCGTCAGTACGTAATCACAACACGTATGGCCGCGTGCGTTGCGCCTGCACGGGAGAGCCGCGCGAGGTAGACACCGCCTGGCACCCGCCGGCCCTGCGCGTCGCGCCCGTCCCACGATACGGTGACGAAGCGCGCGGCCCCGTCGAACCGCGCGATCTCGCAGACGTGGCGGCCGGCGAGGTCGAAGAGATCGAGTCGGTCGCCGCCGGCGGACAGCACGTCGAAGGACAGCGATCCGGTGCGCAGCGGAAGAGGCATCGCCGCGAGCGTCTGCGCGGCGCGCACGGCGAACGGCGCACTCAGCACACGCATGAACGGCGCGTGCCGGTCGAGCGCGATGCGTGCGCGCGACGTCACCACATTCGGCGCAACGACGTGAATGGTGTCCGTGGAGACGGACGTGCGCAAAGTGGTCCACGTCGCCCCGTCGTCGGCGGAGAACAGCACGTCGACCTGGCCGACGCCGCTCCAGCGAATCGTCACAGGTAGGCCCGCGCGCCAGGCGGTGCCGGACGACGGCTCATCCAGTGCGATCGCCGTGGTGGCGTAGCGCAATCGCCCGGCGAGGCCGTCGTAATAGGCGAGGTGCGCGAAACCGCCCGCGTCCAGGGCGAGCGTCGGAAAGTCGCCGATGCCCGACGGTTCCCCGACGAACTCGTTCGTCCACCCGAGCTCGTCGCCGTGCCGCACCGTGTAGAGCAGGAAGCGCGTGAGGAAGTCGAAGTAGGTGATGTGCGGTTCGTCGTTCGCATCGAGCTGCATCGACACATACTGGCTGCCCTGTCCGACTGCATCGGCGATGTCGAGACGCCAGAACCCGTCGCTCGTGAGTTCCGCGTACTTCACGTGTTTGCCGTGCGCCGCCGGAGACGGGCGCGGCCCCATGCTGATGCCGCCGAAGTCCGTGTACGCGATGCGCGGCCGGCCGCTGCGATCGAGTCGAATCGACGTGTACAGGCCGACGTTCCCCAACTCGTCGACGCGCGTCACCGTCCACGCGCCGCCGCGCCGCACGGCGTACTTGAGATCCCCGAACGTCGCATCGTAGTAGCTGATGTGCGGCGTTCCATCCACGCCCACCGCGATGGACGTCCACTGGCCCTGCGTGCCGATGGAGTCCGCGGTTTCCGTACGCCAGACGCCGCCCTCGCGCACCGCGTAGCGCAACGCTCCTCCCGTCACGCTGTGATAGCTGATGTGCGGTCTCCCCGCGTCGTCCACGACGAGCGCGGTGAACTGTCCGACGGTGCCGGTGGTGTCGATGCGGTCGATCCGCCAGCCCGTCGCAGTTTGCGTTGCGTACTTGAGGTCGCCGCGCGTCTCGTCGAAGTAGCTCACGTGCAGGTGGTCGGTCGCGTCGATCGCGGCGGATGCGTGACGGCCCACGACGCCATCCGCGTCGATCGTCTCCGCCTGCCAGGCGCCCGCGCGTCGCACCGCGTACTTGAGCGATCCGTGCTCGATGTCGTGATAGCAGATGCGGGGCTGTCCGGTGGAATCCAGGACGAGACAGGTGTAGATGCCGGCGTCGGCGCTCGAGTCCGCGACCTCGAAGTGCCACGGCTGGAACGACGGATCCTGAGCGTACGCATCACGGAAGGAAAGGAGGGCGATGGCTGCGGCGAGGACGAACATGCGTCGGTGCATGCGGCGGAGTATCGCGGGTCGGCGCCCGCGCCGCGAGGCCGTTTTGTCGGTCTCGCGCGCTATCGTGGCTGTCACGTTCAGAAAACTTCGCCCTCAAAGAACTTTTCTGTTCCCAAGACCTGCCGACATCCACTAGATATAGCGGTGTCGGGCGAGGCGGCTACAATACCTCGTACTCACACAAAGACCTTGCGGCACACAAAGATCCGCCCGCGGCAGGCCTCGATGGAACGTCGTTCGCCGCGGGCCTTTTCTCCCCCAACCTCCCACGGATGGAGGTCAGTACATGAAGATCGGACGTCGATTCACCACGGCGGGCACGGATCCGCTCGCCGGCATTCCCTTCGATGCGCGCGACTCGCGCATCGTGAATCCCGACGGCTCGGTGGTGTTCGAAGCGAAGGGCATTCAGGTACCGGCGCACTGGTCGCAGGTGGCCGTGGACATTCTCGCGCAGAAGTATTTCCGGCGTGCGGGCGTGCCCACGTCTACGCGGCGCGTGCACGAAGACGGTGTGCCGGCCTGGGCGCAGCGATCGGTTCCGGACACGACCGCAATGGCCGCCGAACCCGCCGAGGAACGCTTCGGTGGCGAGCGCGACGCGCGCCAGGTCTTCCACCGCCTGGCGGGCTGCTGGACGTACTGGGGTGTGCGCGGCGGCTACTTCGACGGCGAGGCCGACGCGCGCGCGTTCTACGACGAACTCACATACATGCTCGCCGCGCAGATCGCCGCGCCCAACTCGCCACAGTGGTTCAACACGGGACTGCACTGGGCGTACGGCATCGACGGCCCGGCGCAGGGGCACTGGCGCGTGGATCCGGCGACGGGTGCGGCCGGTCGTACGAACAGTGCGTATGAGTTTCCGCAGCCACATGCGTGCGCGCGTGGCACCACGCGGCTCTTCACGGATCAGGGGACACTGCAGATTCGCGAGATCGTCGAGGACGCGCGGACGGATCTGCGCGTGTTCGACGGCCAGCGCTTCGTCCGCGTCCTCGCGGTCAAGAACAACGGCGTGCGTCCCGTTTTTCGTGCGACGCTGCGCAACGGAAACTTCATCGAGTTCACCGACGACCATCGGGTGCTGGCATCCGATCGACGCGCGAAGGACGGCGGCGCGTACGCGTGGACGATGCTGCGCACGCTCGCCGGCATGAAGGTGCAGCAATATGCGCAGGCCGTCGTGCCTTCGTCCGTTGCGGTGGAGCGCGTGTTGGCAGAGGTGAGCGCCGGCGGCAGTTCGCCGGCGTGGAACGTCGATGCGGGCGCAGGCGCGATCGACGACGTCGCGGAAGCCAAAGCTGCGCTGGCCGGGTGGATCATCGGCGACGGCTATTACGGCAAGTACAACCGCAACGCAAAGACCACGCTCTTCGGCGCCATCACGATCAACGACGACGAGTACGCGCACGTCACGCGTCTGTTCACGCAACTCTTCGGCGAGTACACGATGAGCGTGCGCCGCGACGTGAGCGACCTGTACCGGACCGTGATGTTCAACTCGAAGCGCGTGGACGAGTTCGTTGCGGAGTACGATCTGCACTCGACGTCGCGCACCGCGCGCGTTCCCGAGAAGATCTTTCGCAGCGGTGACGGCGAGAAACGCGCGTTCCTCCGCAATCTGTTCCAGGCGGACGGGTGCGTGCGCATTCGCGACGACGAGCGCAACTCCGGGGACATCACGCTGACGACTGTGTCGGAGGACCTCGCGCACGGCGTGCAACTCGTGCTCCTCAGCCTCGGGATCTACTCCACCGTGTCACGCGGCCCGGACACGCGCGCGAATCGTCGACCGCCGTATCAGGTTGTCATCGCGTACGAGTCGGAACGACAGAAGTACGAGGAGACGATTGGCTTCATCTCGGCGGAGAAGACGGAGAAGCTGCGTCGCCTGAACGCGACGATCTCCGGTAAAGCGAAGATGGCCTTGAGCGAGCTCACGGTCGAGCGCGTGGAGTACGTCGGCGACGACGAGGTGTTCGACATTCAAACGGAGAGCGGTCGCTTCCTCGCGAACGGCGTTGTCGTCCACAATTGCTTTATCCAAGCGGTCAGCGACGACCTCGTGAACGAGGGCGGCATCATGGACCTGTGGGTTCGTGAAGCGCGCATTTTCAAATACGGGAGCGGTACCGGGAGCAATTTCTCGA
>CAZEPH010000244.1:0-4873 GCA_964514075.1 uncultured bacterium
ATCGCGTTCCGGAAGCCAGCGTTGACGCGTCCCGTGCGCGAGCAAATACTCGAAGTGTGTGCTCTCTCCTCCGTGCCACAGGAAGGACGTGTTCCATGATCCTGCGATGTATCGTCGGCGTGCTGCTGTCGCTCGTCGTTCCGCGCGCGAGCCACGCTCAGACGGTGGCCCTTCCGCCGGGATTCACCGATTCGCTGGTGATCGGCGATCTGAACCAGCCGGTCGGCTCGAACTTCCTGCCGGACGGACGCCTGCTCTTCACCGAACGCAGCAGCGGCAAGGTACGCCTGATCGTGAACGATCGCATCGCCGCCATCGACCCCGTGCTGGTGGTGGATAGCCTGCGCACGAGCGATTGGGAGGCCGGTCTCCTCGGGATCGTCGCGGACGCGGGCTTTCCCACACGGCCGTACATCTACGCCTTCTACAATCTGCTCGGCGTGCCGTACATGCGCGTGTCGCGGTACACCGTTTCGGGCGACCTCACGTTCACAGGGGAGGGAAGCCTGAGCGCCGACCCCGTCTCGCGCTACGACATCCTGCTCATTCCGGACGTGTTCGCCGTGCATAGCGGCGGAGCGCTGGCCGTCGGCGCGGACAGCACGCTGTACGTCGCGGCGGGCAACGACAACTTCTTCTGCGTGTCGTCCAACCTCTCTGATTTGCGGGGCAAGATCCTGCGCCTGCGAGTGAGCACGCTGCCGCCCGGTCCGGGCGGGCCGCCGGCGCTCGGCGTCATTACGCCGCCGGACAACCCGTTCGCCTCGCACGTCTCACCGGTCGCGCGACTCGTGTGGCACTACGGTCTGCGAAATCCCTACTCGTTCCACATCGATCCGTCGACGCGCGAGATGTTCATCGCGGACGTCGGTGAGGATGCGTTCGAGGAAATCGACGTCGCGGCCGAGGGTGGGAAGAACTTCGGCTGGGAATATTACGAGGCGTTTCAGCGGACGATCTTCCAGCCGAACTGCGCGCAGGCGGACACGGCGCTCTTCACGTTTCCTGTCTACGCCTACGCGCAAGTCCCGACCAGCGGATCGGCGGTGATCAGTGCCGGCGTGTACGCGCCGCCGCCGAATGCGCCGCGCCGCTTTCCGTCGTCGTACGTCGGCCAGTACTTCTTCGGCGACGGGTTTCAGCAGTGGCTGCGGCGACTGTCTCGGACGGGATCGACCTGGGCGCTCGCACCGGCCGTGACGGGACAACCGGACTCGCTCAACTGGGCGCGTGCGTCGGCGATGCCGTGGCTGCTCACGAGTCTCCACTTCGGGCCGGATGGCGCGCTGTACTACTTCATCTACTACACCGTGTGGAATCAACCGACCGGGCAGTTGCGGCGCATCGCCTACACGCAGCCTACGAGCGTGAACGTCGACGGCGTCGGGGACTGGACCGTCGAGGGACGCGGTCCCGTGCGCGTGCAGTACGCGATCGAGCGCAGCGCGACCGTGACGATCGACGCGTTCGACGTGCGCGGGCGCCGCGTCGCGCGCATCGAGCGCGCGCGGCGCGATCCCGGCGTCTACACGGCCGTGTGGAGTGCGCGCGTGCCGCGCGGCATGTACACGCTGCGACTCATCACAGAGGACACGACGCGCTCGCGACGCGTCGTCGTGCACTAGCTCGCGGACGCGGAGAGGCGGCGGAGCGCCGCACGTGCGTCCAGCAATTGCGGCGGAACGGGCTGCGCGTCCTTCCACTTCCGCGCAAAGCGCGTGTAGCACGCGAACGCCTCGCGCGGGCGTCCCGCCTTCTCCCACGCCACGCCCTGCCAGTACGCGGCCAGCACGCCGCGATCCAGCGGGAGGCCCGGCGTCGTTTCCACGGAGTCCAGTCGCGCCGCGGCCGTGGCATACCGACCCGCGTGGATCTCCGCGAGCGCGTAGAGGTACCGCACGGAGTTGTACTCGGAGAACCCGAGACACTGTCGATCCATCTTCTCGTACTCGCGTAGCGCATCCAGCGGACGATGTTGCGCGACGTACAGGGAGGCGCGTGCGTAGTGCATCGGGCGCGGAGCTTCCGGCCCGCGGAAGTCGGGCGAGGCTTCCATGTCGCGCAGGAGGCGGGCGGCCTCGTCGATCTGACCGACTTCGGCGCGTACGATGATCCGCTCCGCTTCCTGGTGGTGCGAGTGTTCTCTGCCCCACTTCTCCCGCGCGCGTGCAGCGATCGAGTCGGTCCAGGCGACCGCGGTCGCGGGATCGCCCGCGTGAATGGCGGCGGGAATGCCGTAGGTCAACGGAGCGAGCGGCGCACCCTCCTCCTGGATGGGTGGCAGCGTGGCCCACATGCGACGCGCAAGAGCGAGGGCCTCCGCAAAGCGCCCGCGGTGCAACAGGACCTTGTAGCGGTAGGCTGTCTGGATGTCGCGCGCGCGATACGCACTAAAGGACGGATCCGGCGTGAGCCACGTCGCAGCCGTGGCGACGCTGTCGAGCGCCACCGACAGGTGCCCCGCATCCGAGCGCAACCGGGCGTCCCCGCCCGCCGCGCGTGCTTCGCGCGCGATACGCAGCGCGCGCTCCGGGTCGCCGGCGCGCAGCGCGACCTGAAAGAGGGAGGACCAGAGGAGTGTGTTGTGTGGGTCACGCGCGATCACGCGGCGTGCCTCGCGCTCCGCTTCCGCACCGCGTCCGAGAATACTGAGCGCGTCGACGAGGTGCACCACGGGCAACTCGAAGTCCGGGTCTACGACCAGCGCAGCACGCGCGGCCTGGAGCGTGCGTGCGGGACGACCGGAGTGAAACGCCGCCTCCACGAGCCCGTACTGCACGAACTTGTCGCCGGGGCACCGCGCGGCCAACCGATCGAAGCGCACGTAGGCGGCCTGCATGTCGTAGTGGACGAGCGGGGCCAGCGCTTCGAGAATGTCGCGGTCGCCGGGGGTGAGCCGCTCGCCGAACATGCGCGCGTTTGCGATGGCGGCGTCGGCCGCCTGCGAGTCGTCGCTCCACCACTTCGCGATCGCGAGTTGCAGGTGCGCTTGCGCGAACGTGGGATCCATGGCCGCTGCGTTCGACAGAGCGGTCACGGCGCGTTCGATGTCGCCGCGGCTCAAGGCATCGAGGCCGTCGACGTAGGCGCGCTGCGCCTGGATGTTCCCGCTCGATCGTTGGGCCACCGGCGTGAGTTCGCGTGTGCCGCGCGGGACCATGTCCTCGATCAACCGCGAGCCGAGCGCGTCGACCACTTGGAAGATCGTCTCGCCGGGAGCGCCTTCGACACGCGCCGAATGCACCACGCGTCCCGAGTGTGCGTCGCTCACCTCCGCGGTGACGACGAGGGTCGGCGTCGTCTGGAGGATGCTCCCGGTGACGATGCGCCGCGCGTGCACGCGCTGCGCGACCGCGAGGGCGTCGTCATGGTTCGTCGGCCCGCCGGACGGACGCACGTGATGCAGCGCATCGAGCACGCTCTGCGTGCTGAGCACGTTGAGTCCGCCGGCCTGCGCGAGCACGTTCACCAAGAGAGTTCCCGTGATGGATCCCGTGCGCGCGGCGTCCGCGGGATCCGCGACGTTGTTGAAGAGCAGGACCGCCACGGCCGGATCCGCCTCCGCTTCTCCCACGAGATGTCCGCGGCCGATCCATCCAGCGGCTGCAAGGGCGACGACGGCCGCTGCGCCCGCCACGGGCGCGACCCAGCGGCGGAGACGCCGCGGCGCGCGGAGCGACATGCGCGTCGTTGTCCGAAAGTCCTCGAGTGCGGCGCGTACGTCCCGCGCGCTCGCCGGTCGCCGCGCGGGGTCTTTCGCGAGAAGCGAGAATGCGAGTTCCTGCACCTCGGACATTGTGCGGTCGGCAAGCGTGAAACGCTCGGGATCGATCTCCATCACGGCGTACAGCGCTTCCGCCTCTCCGCGCGCATCGAACGCCCGCCGCCCGCCGATCGCTTCGTAGAGAATCGCGCCCAGGGCGAACAGGTCGGACCGTGCGTCGCCCGCTTCGCCCCGGAGTCGCTCGGGAGCCATGTACGCGATGGTGCCCAGCAAGGATCCGTCGATGGTCAGCGTGGGCGCGCCGTCCACCCGTGCGATACCGAAGTCGGCGATCTTGTAGCGTCCGTCCGCGGTGACGAGGATGTTCTCGGGCTTGAGGTCGCGATGCAGAACGCCCTGCTGGTGTGCGTGGTCCAATGCGTCGCTGACGTCCACTGCGAGGCGCACGACGTCGTGAGTGGCGAGCGGACCGCGGTTCAGCCGGTCCCGGAGCGTTTCGCCTTCCACGAACTCCTGCACGAGAAAGATCTCGCCGTTCACTTCCTCGGCGGCGTACAGCGAGACGATGTGCGGGTGCGCCAGGCGCGCGGCAGCCCGAGCTTCGCGCAGCATGCGCGCGCGTCCCTCCGTGTCGCCGCTCTTGGTGCGCGCAACGACCTTGAGCGCGACCGTGCGTTCGGTACGTTCGTCCACGGCGCGATAGACTTCGCCCATCGCACCCGCGCCCAACTTCTCGAGGATCTGGTAGTGCAGCAGCTTGTTGCCGGTCATGTGGCGGCCGTCCACTCAGGGGTTTTGCTCCTGCCTTCGTTATCGGTCGCCCGGAACGCGGGCGGGAGGGGGTTGCCCGGCACGAGGGGCCCGGCTAGCATCCCGACGACAGGCTTGGCGTCATCCGTCCCGGAGGCTGCGTGTTCGATCTGCGTGATGTCTCCGTGAGCTATGGCGCCGTTCCCGCCGTGCGTCGCGTGAACCTGACCTTCGCGCCGCACCGCACGACGGTCCTGCTCGGCCCGTCCGGGTGCGGCAAGTCCACTCTCCTGCGCGCCTGCCTGGGGCTGGTCCCGCTCGCGAGCGGGACGCTCCTCTTCGACGGTGCACCGTTGCCGCAGCGCGCGATCGACGCCGCGCGGCGCCGCATGGGCTACG
>CAZEPH010000245.1:0-4869 GCA_964514075.1 uncultured bacterium
GGCGTGGATCGAGCGCGTCCGCGCGGCGATGCCGGAGCTGCCGTGGGCGCGCGAAGCGCGGTTCGTCCGTGCCTACGCGCTCCCCGCGTACGACGCAGCCGTTCTCACGGAGACGCGCGCTCTCGCGGACTTCTACGAAAGCGTCGTGCGCGCGGGAGTGAGCGCGAAGGGCGCGAGCAATTGGATCATGACCGAGGTGCGCCGCGTCGCGCGGTCGCTGGAGGAGATGCCGCTTGGCGCGGACGCCCTGGCGGACCTGCTGAAGATGCTGGAGTCCGGTGAAGTGAACGGACCGACGGCGAAGGAGGTCTTCGCGGAGATGCTTGCGAGCGGACGCGGCGCGCGCGAGATCGTGAACGCGTCGGGTCTTGGACAGATCTCCGATGAAGACGCCTTGCGGGCCATCGTCCGCGACGCGCTCGCGGCACACCCGGCGCAGGCAGCGGGGTTGCGCGGGGGCGAGGAGAAGCTGCAGAAGTTCTTCGTCGGGCAAGTCATGAAAGCGTCGAAGGGACGCGCGAACCCGGAGGTCGTGCAGCGCCTCCTGCGCGAGGAAGCGCACACGTGAATACGGTCGTCGTTCTAGGTGGCGGCGGGCGCGAACACGCACTCGTCTGGCGGATACGCGCGGCGAACGCGTCGGTGCGCATCCTGTGCGCGCCCGGGAATCCGGGCATCGCCGCGGACGGCGCGGAATGCGTGGACATGCGCCTCGATGACGTCACGGGCCTTGCCGAGTGGGCGGCGCGCGAGAGTGCGTCGCTCGCGATCGTCGGGCCGGAAGCGCCGCTCGTCGACGGCGTGGCCGACGCCCTGCGCGCGCGCGGCGTCGCGGTGTTCGGCCCCTCACGGGACGCGGCGCGCATCGAGGGCAGCAAGATCGATGCGAAGGAGTTCATGCTCCGCTGCGGCATTCCGACGGCGCGATACCTCGTGTGCCTGACGGCGGCGGAAGCGCAGCGCGCGGTTCGCGTGATCGGCGCGCCGTGCGTCGTGAAGGCGGACGGCTTGGCCGCCGGAAAAGGCGCGTTCGTGTGCCGCACGAGCGACGACGCCTTGCAGGCGATCGATGTGCTCATGGTCGAGCGACGCCTAGACGACGCCGGCGCGCGCGTGGTCGTCGAGGAGTGCTTGATCGGAGAGGAAGCGACGGTGCTTGCGATCACCGACGGCACGACGTGGCGACTCCTTCCTGCGGCGCGCGATCACAAGCGCTTGCTGGACGGCGACCGCGGTCCGAATACCGGCGGCATGGGCGTGATCGCTCCCGTGCCGGACATGGACCGCGGGCTCATCGGGGAGGTGGAGTCGCGCATCATCGCACCGACGATTGCGGGCCTCGCGGAAGAGGGACGCCCCTTCGTCGGCGTGTTGTACGCTGGCCTCATGTTGACGGACGAGGGCCCCTTCGTGATCGAATACAACTGCCGGTTCGGCGATCCGGAGGCGGAGGCCGTGCTGCCGTTGCTCACGCATGATCCGCTGGAATCGTTCGCTGCCGCCGCTGAAGGTCGGCTTGCGCGCGTGCCGCTGGGGGTGCGCGAGGGCGCGGCGCACGCCGTGGTGCTCGCGGCGCGCGAGTATCCCGAACGCGGATCGCGCGGAGAGGAGATACTCGGCCTTGCGCCGGGCGACGGCGCAGGTCCTCTCACCGACGACGGCGCGTACGTGTTCCAGGCCGGCACGCGGCGCGCGGGCGATCGCCTGGAAACGAACGGCGGGCGCGTGCTGGTCGTGACGGGTGTGGGACGGGATGCGCACGCAGCTCGCGCAGCGGCGCAGGCGCGCATCGCCACGGTGTCGTTCGCGGGTATGCGCTATCGTCGCGATATCGGTCGTGTCGACAGGGAACATGCGACATCGGGGAGGGAGTCGTGAGTACTCGCGTGCTTGTGTTGTACGGCAGCGCGTCGGACGCCGAGGTCATGGCGGAGACAGGCAAGGTCCTCACGCAGTACGGCATCGCGTTCGAGGAGCACGCGGCGTCCGCGCACCGCACGCCGGAGAAGGTGCGGGGGCTTGTGAACGGTGCGGAAGAGCGCGGCGTGCGCGTCATCGTCGCAGCCGCGGGCATGGCGGCGCACCTGGCGGGCGCGGTCGCGGCGCTGACGCCGCTGCCGGTAATCGGCGTGCCTCTCGGCGGCGGCGCCTTGGGGGGAATCGATGCGCTCCTCTCGACGGCGCAGATGCCGGCCGGTGTCCCCGTTGGAACCGTTGCAATTGGATCGCACGGCGCCAAGAATGCAGGACACCTCGCCGCACGCATCATCGCATTGAGCGATCCCGCGGTGGCGCGCGCGGTCGAGGATCATCGGCGGACCATGGCAGAAGGGGGACGATAGGCGCATGACGCGCGCACGCGTGCTCAGCACGGACACAACACCGCAGGATGATCTCTGCGCGGACGTCGTGGCGACGCTCGATGCAGGCGGCGTCGTCGTCTTGCCGACGGATACGATCTACGGGCTGTCGTGTCGCATGGATCGCCCGGAGGCGCTCGAGCGGATCTGCGCCATCAAGGGGCGCGATCGCACGCGCGGGCTCATTCTCTTGATTGCGCGCGCGGAGGAAGCGCGTGCTCTTTCAACCGACGTGTCCGAGGCGGCGGAGCACCTCGTGGAAACGTACTGGCCCGGACCGCTCACGCTGTTGTTCCGCGCCTCGCCGTCTACGCCGCACGAGGTGCTCAATAGCGAGGGTCTGGTCGCCGTGCGATGTCCCAAGCACCCACTGCTCGAGGAGATCCTGCATGCGACGGGCGTGCCCATCACATCGACGAGCGTGAACCGCGCGGGCGAACCGCCTCTCGTGACGCCCGCCGCGATCCTGCGCGAGTTCGGCGACGTGGTGGATCTCGTGGTGGACGCGGGTGCCACGCCGAGCACGCTGCCGTCGACCATCGTGGATGCATCGGGGCACACGCCGCGCATGGTTCGCGTGGGGGAGCTGGTCCTCGACCAACTCGCGCTCGACACGTGACAGCCCTGAACTTGACGGTCGCGCTGGCCGATTCCTAGAATGCCCGAGTTGTCCTCCGCCCACCCACAGGAAGATGCTGCCGCCGCCATGTTCACCGTTCTCTTCGTCTGCACCGGCAACACATGTCGCAGTCCAATGGCGGAGGGTCTCCTGCGTCTGCGCGCGGCCGAGTGCGACGATGTGCCCGCGATTCGCGCACACTCCGCCGGGACGATGGCGGCTGTCGGCGCGCCAGCGACCACATATGCTGTCATGGCGGCCGCGGAGTTGGGGGCAGACATCTCCAGCCACCGCTCGCAACCGGTGACCGGAGAATTGGTCCGACAGGCGGACCTTGTGTTGGCACTCACAACCGAGCACCATGCAGGCGTGATTCGGCTTGTGCCGGACGCGGAGGACCGCACGTTCTTGCTCAGTCGATTCGCCGCTGGCAGTGAAGTGACGGGAGAGGCGGACATCGCCGATCCCATCGGAATGGATCTGGATGCGTACCAGCGGACGGCACACGAGATTGACTCGCACATTCGCCGCGTTCTCCCTGCTCTCGGCGAGTGGGCACTACGATCGGGTCGTTCGCGGCCCGCATCCGACCCGGAGGTTCGCGGTCGGGGGAGGACCTGAGATCATGCCGTTCGATACGCGCGTTCAGATCTGGTTCAATGGACGCCTCGTTCCGTGGAACGACGCCAAGATTCACGTGCTGTCGCATGTGGTGCACTACGGATCGAGCGTGTTCGAGGGGATTCGTTGCTACAAGACAACCACGGGTCCGGCGATCTTCCGGCTCGATCGACACCTGGACCGGCTGTGGGACTCCGCGAAAATCTACCGCATGGAACTCCCGTTTCCGCGTGCCACGATCGAGCAGGCGTGCATGGACGTGGTGCGCATGAACGGGTTCGAGGAATGTTACCTCCGTCCCATCGTCTATCGCGGGTACGAGAGCTTGGGCGTGAACCCGTTCGGTGTGCCGGTGGAGGTGACGATCGCCGCGTACACCTGGGGAAAGTACCTCGGGCCGGAGGCGCTGGAGAAAGGCGTGGCGGTTCGCGTGTCCTCGTGGACGCGTCTCGCGCCGAACACCCTGCCGACGCTGGCGAAGAGTTCAGCGAATTACATGAACTCGCAGTTGATCAAGATGGAAGCGGTCGTGGAGGGATACGACGAAGGCATCGCCCTCGACGCATCGGGATGCGTGAGCGAGGGAAGCGGCGAGAACATCTATGTCGTGCGGCGCGGCACGCTCTACACGCCGCCGCTCTCGTCGTCCGTCCTGCCGGGCATTACACGTGAATCCGTGATGACGCTCGCGCGCGAAGCAGGCTACACGGTGCGCGAGGAGCCGATCCCGCGGGAGATGCTGTACATCGCGGACGAGATCTTCTTCACGGGCACCGCGGCGGAGATCAGTCCGGTGACGAGCGTGGATCGGATCCCCGTGGGCGACGGAAAGCGCGGCCCGGTCACGAAGGCGCTCCAGGACATGTTCTTCGCGATCGTCGGAGGCGACTCGCCGGATCGTCACGGATGGCTCGCGCCCGTTCCGCCGCTCGCGCACAGCGACGCGCGTGCCGCGGCCGCAGCGGCCGCACACCGGTCATAGAGGACACCACGCGCATGCGTCTTTCCCTGGGAGCGGATCACCGTGGATCCGCGTTGCTCGCCGACGTGCGCGCCGAGTTGGCGCGTGCCGGTCACGACGTGATCGATCACGGGACGCACTCGACGGAGGCGGTCGACTACCCGGAGTATGCCCTGCGCGTCGCGGAAGACGTGGCGAGCAGCCGTGCGGAACGGGGCCTGCTCGTGTGCGGTAGCGGCTACGGCATGGCGATCGCTGCGAACAAGGTGCCGGGTGTGCGTGCTGTCGTGGCGTCGAACGAGGCGGAG
>CAZEPH010000246.1:0-4831 GCA_964514075.1 uncultured bacterium
AGATCCAGATGCCTGTCCCGCGCGCGTGATCGTAGTCGCAGTCGGCGTCGGCGGTGGACGGGCAGCCGCTCGCCGTGACGATGTTGTTCGAGAGTGTCACGTGGTGCAGCGTCCCGCGCGTGAAGCCGGTGGGACTCGTGTCCGTGGCGACCTCGATCCCCACAAGATTCGAGTCTGCGCGGCATGCACTCACGATGACGTCCGAGACGGTATCCGGCTGCACCATCTGCAAAGAGATGTGCAGATTCTCCTCTGCGGCCGCTTCGAGTTTGAGGCCCGTGCCTGGCAGCCGCGCGTCTGTCGTGTCGTGTGCTGCGTCCGGGTACGTCCGCGTGAATACGCATTGGTCGATCGTGAGGCGGCGGCAGTCCGTTGCCAGGAAGCCGAGCGTGCGATTGCTGTCGGCGATGCAATTGCGAAACGTGATGTCGGTCGACGGGCCGATGACGGAGCCGGGACAGTAGGCTTTCCCTGTCTGAGTCGGTGTGTCGAAGCAACCGTCGGTGCGGCAGGGGCCGACGTGGATACCCCAGCCGAAGTGATTCGTTGTCGTAAGATTGTCCACGGTGACGTTGTGCGAACCGCGAATGTCGAGACCGATCCCACGCTCGCCCTGCTTGCCCAAGTGAGTGCGACGCTCACCGCGTAGCGTGCCGCCGGAGATGCGTACGTTCTCCGCTCCGAACGCACGCATCAAGCAGTAATCATAGGCATTGTCCAAGGGTACTGGATTCACCGCCTGGATTACGGCTCCGGGGGAAAGAACGATGGAGACACCGCTCGGCACGTCTATGCCAGTGATGGAATCCCACTTGCACCCGAGCACCTGTCCGGCTATTGCGTAGACTCCATCGGGAACATAGACGACACCGCACCCGTTGGCTGCTTCTTCGATGGCGGCACTAAAGGCCAGGAAGTCCTTGTCAGAGAGAAGCCCGCTACCCTTCGCTCCACGTTCCCTGACATTGACAGGGCAGTCAGCAGCCTCCGTGTCGATCGCCACGCCACACGCCAGTAACGCGACTGCTACGAACACCAACTGCTGCGCACGCATGCGGTAGTCCACTGGCGCCTCCTACCGATACAGAGACTTGATGGCTCCCCATGTGGTGGGGCGGACCGGAACAGCACCGGCGAACTTCTCGACTCGGTTGAGCCCAGTATCCGCCACGAAGAAAGTCCCGCCACTACCGAAGGCCACTGCCTGGGCGTCGAAGAATTGACCTGGGTCGGACCCCTTGCTGCCCCACCGGATGAGGAATCTGCCATCATTGTCGAAGACCTGAATCAGGCCATTGCCGGCATCGACCACCCATACATTGCCTTGAAAGTCCGTGTCGAGATCGAGCGCAGACCGCCACAGTCCCTCACAACATCCGTACCCTCCCCAGCTCAAGATGACTTGTCCGTCCGGGGAGAACTTGATGATGTGGCTGTTCCAGTCCTCTGCCACGAACACGCTTCCATAGGGATCAACAGCGATACCTCGCGGCCGTGTGACGCCATCCAGCGTCCCAAGAAATGCGCCGTCTGGAGTGAAGTGTTGAACGCGAAACCCTCCTGGATCGCCAACATAGATCGTTCCGTCTGGCGCTACGGCCACACCATACGGACCGTCTGGAGCGCTGGGGGGAGGATAGTAGCCAAATTCCCCCGGGCCGAACCCCGGCTTCCCCCACGCCAACACAAACTCCCCTTCGTTCGTGAATTTCTGCACGCGGTAGTTGAGCTCGTCGGCCGCGTAGACGAATCCCTGTGCATCAACTGCGACTCCCTCGACAGAATTGAACTGGCCCGGTGCACTTCCATACGAACCCCATTGCCGCACAAACACACCATCTGGCGTAAACTTCTGAATGCGGCTGTTGACCAAGTCCGAGACGTACACGCTTCCATCGGGACCCGTGGCGATTCCCCGAGGGACATTGAACTCGCCCGGCCCGCTCCCGAGTCGTCCCCACATGCGTTCGAATTGCGGAATCGCAACGGATGTGGACTCCTGCCCGGAGGCCGGCGTCGCGCCCAGGAGAATCAGTCCCGCAATTATCAGGATTTGTCGTGTCATCGTCTCCTCGCTCATCGCCACACGACGACGCGCGTCGTGGCTGCTTCCCCGGTACTGGACGACACGCGCACGGTGTAGATCCCGCGTGCCGCAAGCACGCCGGTTGCGGTTTGTCCGTCCCATTCGACTGCGTGCGTGCCAACCTGCGCGGCCCCGTTCGCCAGCTCCCGCACGAGTCGCCCGCGTGCGTCGTACACACCCACATGCATCTCCGGATCACGTCCGTCGAGTCCGGGCACCGCGGCATATGCAATCGTCACAGGCGCCTCGCGCTGTACCGATGGCCACACCATCACCGGACGGGCGAGGCGCGCCTCTACCTCGCCCACCACTTCACGCCCCTCTCTCTCCGTTAGTGCCAGCAGACGATATCTCACGAGCGGCGTCGCGAACGAGTCGGTCCATGCCGTCTCGGTCCGCAGAAGCGGCGAACACGCACCCCACGCCGCATCCCGCTCGCTCTTCTCCAGCATATACCCGACGAAGTCCTCAGGTGGGGATGCGTTGTCCCATGTGACCCGCACGATGCGCCCCGATGCAGACGAGGGTGTCGCGGACAGGTGCTGGACCATGGTGCTGTTGCCCGCCGTCTTCCGCGTCGCCGTCCCGAGGTCCTGCAACCCGCGGGTACTGCCACTGCCGAGAAGATCGTTGTTCGTGACGAGATTGCTGTCGCACGTGCTGTTGAAGATCTGCACGCCGTAGAACGACAGCCCCGTCCACCGCCGGCACGTGTTGGCCTGCACGTTGTTCGAATCGCAATTGCTGCGCAGCACGAGCTGCGCGCTGTCGAGAGTCGTTACCGTGCAATTGCCCGTCAGCAAATTGCTCACGACCGTGTTGTGCCGGCACTGGCACTTGAGCAGAATGCCCGCGCCGCGGCTCTGCGAGACCTCGTTCCCTGTGAGAATGTTCCGCGACGCGTCCGACTGCAGGTAGATGCCGCGCGCGAGCGCTCCGCGCACGGTATTGCGCGAGATCACGTTGACGGTCGGCGGCGCAGCGGCGGTGACATACGCAGTGGGCTCGGCCGACGGAGGCTCGCACGCTCCTGTGCCGATCAGCGCGATGCCGAAGCTGTCCTGCGTCGCGCGGCAGCCGTCGATGGTCCACTCGGTCACGGACTCCGTGGACCCCGAGCCGACCGCAAGCCGGTAGCCGTAGATCATCCCCGGCAGCGCGTCGCAATCGACGATGCTCCCGCCCACCGCGTTGCGGACATCAAACCCCGCCACCGAATCGTTCTCCGCGATACACTGCGTGAAGTGAATCGTAGAATCCGGGCGGCTCGTCGCTCCCGACACGTAACTCGCCACGCGAAAGCCGCTCGTCGGCATGTTCCGCACACGCACGCCGTCCACGCGCACGTTGCGCGAGCCACGGATGATGACGCCGACGCACGTGTCCGTCACCGCACCGGGATGCGGCCGGTTACCGTCGATCGTTCCGCCCCGAATGATCACATCGTGCAGGCTGTCCACGCGCACGACCGCATAGGACTTCGTGCTCGTGAGCGCTTTCAGTGTGGCGCCCGGCGCCAGTTCCAGCGTCATGTTGCTGCGCAACCGAATGCCGAAGGAATCCGCGCGCACCATGTATGTTCCGGTGGGAATGTAGACGGTGCCGACGGGTGACGTGGCGAGCGCGTTGATCGCGAGTTGGATCGGCGTCGTGTCGTTTTGTATGCCGTCCCCCTTAGCGCCGAAATCCGCGACGTTGAAGAACGTCGTCTGCGTGCCGGCCGTTGCGTGCGCGGTACACAGCACTATCAGAACGATGCAGAGAATGGGTGTGCGCGTCATCGCGTCACCAGCACCTTCGTGTGCGCCGTCTGCCCGTTCCCGTGGTGCACGCGGACGACATACACACCGCTCGCCACACGTGCCTGCCGGTCGTCGCGTCCGTCCCACGAGGCGCTTCGTGCGCCGGGCTCCACCGCTGCTCGCAACAGCGTGCGCACCACCGCGCCGCGCACATCGAGCACGTCGACGGCGATTTCGTCGGCAGGTGACCGTGCGGATGGCACGGCGATGAATCGAATCTCGTACGCGTCTGCGCCACGTGCGGGCGTGATCCACACGCCGTGCGATGCAGCAGCCCGCGTCTCTGCCACAATCGTCTCGTCGCCCCCCGCGCCGATCACCCACAACCTATACCTGGTCCCAGGCACGGCGGACCGATCGAGAGAGGATGTCTCCGGGGTCGGCCCCACGAGTGTGCTCCATCCGGCTCCAGGTGCTGAATGATCGACGCGGTACTGCACGAGTTCGTCGGGCCCGGGCGCCGTTCTCCACGTCACGCGCACGCCCTCTTCGAGCGGAGTCGTCGACCACTCCGCGCCAAAGGCCAACACGGTGACCGCATTCCCCGCCGTCTTAATCGTGTTGGTGCCGAGATCGAGGAGATAGAACTCGCGCCCCCCCAGCTCCAGATGATTGTTAATGACCACGTTTCGATCGCAACTCACGCTGTCGATGTAGATGCCGCATCGCGCCCCGCTCGTGTGAATCGGACCAAGGCGGCACGTATTGCCTTGCACGTGGTTGGAGTCGCTGTTGACGGCGAGCCGGATGTTGTCGAACAGCAAGTTCGCCCCGCCGTTCTGCTCGACGAGGTTGTCTTGGAGCAGGTTGTGCCGCGGGCCATCGGTCAGAACAATGCCGTGCTCATGGTTGAGACGTGACTGATTCGCGCGCAGGTTCATCTCGCGCACCGCACCCGTGTGCGCGATCAGGCCGGGCCGCGCGCCGCCCGGGTCGTCCTCGT
>CAZEPH010000247.1:0-4820 GCA_964514075.1 uncultured bacterium
CGGGGACGCGAAGACGCCCGAGCCCAGCATGAGCATGGACTCGATGACGCCCAAGCCCGGCCCCGAGCACAAACTCCTCACCGATCGCGCCGGGCACTGGAAGGCGACCGCCACCATGTCGATGGGTCCCGGCGCTCCGACGATGACCATGGAAGGGTGGGAAGACGTCGAGGCGATCAACAACGGCCTGGCTACGATTACGCGCTTCAAGGCGGAGAAGCCGTTCCCGTTTGAAGGCTTCGGCATCAGCACGTGGGATGCGGCGAAGAAGAAGTACGTGGGCTATTGGCACGACACGATGTCGCAGTCGCCGGCGACCTTTGAAGGCACGGCCAGCGAGGACGGCAAGACGTTCACCATGACGATGAGCGGCCCGAACGCCATGGGCGTCGTCACCGAGATGGCGATGATCGAGACGATCACGGACAATGATCACCGCTCGTGGAAGTCGTGGCAGAGCATGGACACGTCCGGCCCTCCGACCATGACGATGGAGTACGTGCGCGCGGCCATGCCGGCGAAGAAACAAGGGAAGCAGACCCCTGTGACCCGGTCGAACATCGCGAACAACTAGCGCGTGCGCGACGTGTCTCCCACCGCCGGCGGCCTCGGTCGCCGGCGGTTGCTGTTGATCGCTGTCGTCGCGTGCCTGACGCGCGTGCTGTATTGGATGCACCCGCACTGGTTCAACCCCGCGGGCTACGTCGTCAACTCCGACGAGCGGTGGTACAACGCGCTCGCCCTGTCGATCGCCCGCGGCGAGGGGTTCGATCCGCAGGCGACGTTCTACGTCCAGAGCCTCGCGCGATGGCCCGGGTATCCCTACGCACTCGGCATGCTGTATCGCGTGTTCGGCGAATCGCTGCACGTCGCGCACGCGTACCACCTGCTTCTCGGCGTTGCGACGTGCGTCCTGGTGAGCGCCATCGCCGGCGCGCTGTCCGGACGCCGCGCCGCACTCGTCTCGGGGCTTGCCGCGGCGCTGTTTCCGCCGCTCGTCTATCACGTGCTTCCCACGATGACCGAAGCACAGTTCACGTTTCTCTACGTCCTCTCGCTCTGGTGCGTCGTGCGATATCTGCAAGCGCCGTCCGCGGGGCGCGCCGTCGCGGTCGGTGTCTGCGTCGGGGCGGCCGTCCTCACGCGCGCGGCTGGCGCCGTCGTGTTGCCGTGCGCCGCGCTGGTGATGCTCGCACAGGTGCGCAACCTGCGACATGCGGCCGTTTGCGTGCTCGTCGCAATCGTGACCATCGCACCGTGGGGCGTGCGCAACTACCGCGTCTGGCATCGCGTCGTGCCGCTCGGCACCGGCGGAGCGTACTTGCTCTACTCGGGGAACTCCGAGTTCGGCGAGCACCGCTTCCTCTTGCGCGACCCGATTCCGGAGGCGCCGTACTTCCGGCTGATGGCGAGCAAGCCGGACGCGTGGTTCCTCCAGCGCGTGCGCGAGTACGTCGCCGAAGATCCCGCGCGTGTCGCGCGTCTCACGTGGGCGAAGTTCCGCTACCTGTGGAAGCTCGCACCGCCGTGGCGTTCGTTCGTGTGGAGCGTACCCGCGTATCTCGTGTATCTCGTGCCGCCCGTCCTCGGCTTCGTCGGGCTGGCGCTCGGTGTGCGACGCGGCGGGCGCGCGCGTGCATTCGCCACCGTGTCCCTCCTGCTGATCGCTGCGTACTCCGTGCTGTTCAGCCTGACGATTCCGGAGCTGCGATACCGCGTCACGGTGATCGACACGCTCTTGCTCGTGTGGCTGGGTGCGGTCTTTGACCGCCGCGCCGGAGCGGCGTATTCTCCGCGCCGCTGAACGACTCGTCCCTCACACCCCCTCTGAAGGAGCCACCTCCATGTCTCTTCTTCGCACTCTCGCCTCGCGCGTCGCGTGTCTCGCGACCGTCGCTGTCGTTCTGTCGGTTCCTGTACGCGCCGCCGACGCGCCGGCGGGCATGACGTTGCCGAAGCCGGGGGCCGAGCACGCGGTGCTCGCCAAGTGGGTCGGCACGTGGACCAGCATGACGACGATGAGCATGGGCGAGCAGAAGATCTCGTGGACCGGAAGCGTCGAGACGCGCCCCGTCTGCGGCGGCCTTTGGTACGTGTCCGATCACACGAGCACCGATCCCAAGATGCCGTTCGAAGGCCACGAGTTCGTCGGCTACGACCCGAATGCAAAGAAATACGTCGGCTCCTGGGTCGATTCCTGGACCACGTCGATCACGCCCTTCGACATGGAGTGGAATGCGGAGACCAAGCAGTTCCGTTCCGTGCTGACGGTGAAGGGACCAGACGGCCAGCCCGGACAGTTGGTCATGCTCACCGAGATCCTCGACGACGATCACCACACCTCGCGCATGTGGATGGGCAGCGAACAGTCGGGCGAGCCCATGATGACGATGGTCTACGCGCGCGCCGCGGTGGGACCGGCGGGACGCACCAAGGCAACAAAGACGCGCTCGAACATTCAAAACAACTAGCGCGCGGCAGCGGACGATCGCGTCGGGCGTTCTCCGTGGACGGCACGCCGATGCCGGCCGAGATCACGTCCGGCGCGGCCTGTGCTCCGCGCCGCCTTCGCGATTGACCCCCTCCGCTCACGGCGGGTACCTTTGCGCGCATGATCGCCACATCGAACCGCACCTACGCCGACCCCGCTCTCGACCCCATTCGTGAGAAGATCGCCGCGGGCCGCCGGCTCGACAAAGCCGACGGCCTCGCGCTCATCTCGTCCCCCGACGTGATCGGCGTCGGGCGGCTCGCCGACGCCGCCGCGCGGGCGCGGCACGGACGCCGCGTGCGCTTCGTGCTCAACCGCCAGATCAACCCGACCAACTACTGCGTGTACGCGTGCTCGTTCTGCGAGTTTGCCGCGTCGCGCACGGACGCGCACGGCTACGAGATGTCGATCGACGAGGTCGTGAGCAAGGTCACGCCGGACCTGCGCGAAGTGCACATCGTCGGCGGCTTGCACCATGACAAGCCGTTCGAGTGGTACGTCGACATCGTGCGCGCGGTGAAGCAGGCCCACCCGCACGTGCAGGTCAAAGCGTGGACCGCGGTGGAGATCTGGTTCTTCTCGAAGCTGGCGAAGATCCCCGTCCGCGCGGTGCTGGAACGGCTGCGCGACGCGGGCCTCGATGCCATCCCCGGCGGCGGCGCTGAGGTGTTCAGCGCGCGCGTGAAGAAGGAGCTCTTCCCGCAGAAGATCGGCGAGCGCGAGTGGCTCGAGGTGCATCGCACCGCGCATCAGATGGGCATCCACTCCAACTCCACGCTGCTCTACGGTCACATCGAAACGCTCGAGGAGCGCGTGGATCACATGCTCACGCTGCGCGCGCTGCAGGACGAGACGGGCGGGTTCTTCTCGTTCATCCCGCTCGCGTTCCAGCCCGGCACGACGAATCTGGTGCAGCGCGGCGCGTCGTCTCTCGACGATCTGCGCACGATGGCCACCGCGCGCCTGCTCCTCGATAACTTCCCACACATCAAGGCGTACTGGATCATGCTCGGCGAGGACACGGCATCGATCGCGCTCAACTGGGGGGCGACGGACATCGACGGCACGGTCGGCGAAGAGCGCATCGCGCATGCGGCACTCGCGCCAACGCCGCTCGGCATCGAGCGCACGAAGATCATCCGTATGATTCGCGAGGCGGGACGCATTCCGGTGGAGCGCGACGCGCTCTACAACACCGTGCGCATCTACGACGAACCGCTGCCGGAAGAACGCGTGGCGTGGGGAGCGGGATAACACGATGGTCGTCGGACGCATTCCGTATCTCAACTGCGAGCCGTTCCAACTCGCGTTCGCCGGCACGCCGTTTCGCTTCGTCGACGCGCCGCCGCGCAGGCTCGGACAGCTCGCGGACGAAGGCGTCGTGGACGCGGGGCTCATGGCCAGCGCGGATTTCTTTCGCCTCGACGATCGCTTCGCGCTCGCGGGACCGTACTGTATCGCCGCGCGCCGCGAAGTGCGCAGCGTTCTGCTCCTCTCGACGCGCCCCGCGGACGCATTGCACGACGCGGAGATCGTTCTCACCGACGACTCGTCCACGTCGGCGCTGCTGCTGCGTCTCGTGCTCGAGCAAGCGCACGGCGTGCGCCGGCCGCGCTACGTCAGAGCGGCCGACCGGAGCGACGAACACACGCCCGACGCGCGTCTCGTGATCGGCGACGACGCGCTGCGCGCACGCGCGAGCGGCTTCCCCAGCTACCCGTACGTGATGGACCTCGCGTTCGAATGGTGGCAGTGGACCGCGCTCCCGATGGTGTTCGCGGTGTGGACGGTGCGCACGTCGGCGCCGCCTGCGGAACGTGCGCACCTCCGCGACGCACTCGAGGCGTCGCTTCTGCAATTCGGCGCGGGGGCGGACGCACGCATCGCCGCGCAGCACGCGCCCGCTCTCGGCATGACGCAGGACGACACGCTCGCGTACCTGCGCCTGCTCACCTACCGACTCGGCGACGCCGAGGCCCAGGGCCTCGCCGCGTTCCGCTCACGCTTGGAGACGCTCCCGGATGTCGCTGGCATCGCTCGCCCACTCAGTCGCTGACGGCCACCGCCTCACGCGCGACGAGGCCTTGCAGTTGTTCACGCAGGCCGACCTGCTCGATCTGGCGCCCGCGGCCAACGCGATGCGGCAGAAGTTCAACCCGACACCGCAGGTGACGTACGTCATCGACACCAACCCGAACTACACCAACTGGTGCACGGTCGACTGCCACTTCTGCGCCTTCTACCGCAAGCCCGGCAAGCCCGCCGCCGACGGCTACACGCATGACGTCGAAGGCGTCATGAAGATGATGGAGGACGCGAAGCGGCTCGG
>CAZEPH010000248.1:0-4790 GCA_964514075.1 uncultured bacterium
TGTCGTTCTTCTTCAACGCGCACAACAACTTTCTCGAGGAGATCGCGAAGTTCCGCGCGGCGCGCCGCCTGTGGGCGCGCCTGCTGCGCGAACGGTACGACGCCTCGGACGCGGCGTGCCGCCTGCGCTTTCACACACAGACCGCAGGTTCCACGCTGACGGCGCAGCAGCCGGAGAACAACGTGGTGCGCGTCGCCCTGCAGGCACTGGCGGCTGTTCTCGGAGGAACGCAGTCACTCCACACGAACGGCGCGGACGAAGCGCTCGCCCTGCCCAGCGAAACTGCCGCCACAGTGGCCCTGCGCACGCAACAGATCATCGCGTACGAGAGCGGCGTGTGCGACACGGTGGATCCGCTGGCCGGCTCCTACGTCATCGAACACCTCACCAACGAAATCGAGGCGCGCGCGCGCGCGTACATCGAACGCATCGAGCAGATGGGCGGCGTGTTGCGGGCGATCGAATCGGGATACGAGCAACGCGAGGTGCAGCACGCGGCGTACGCCGCGCAGCAGCGCTTCGAGACCGGAGAGGCAGTGGTGGTCGGTGTGAACCGGTTTGCGGAGGACAACACGGTTCCGGAGCCGGAGTTTCACCTGCCGCCGCACATCGAGGAGAAACGGCGGGAGGAACTCGCCGCTCTGCGCGCAGAGAGAGATGCCGCCGCCGCCGCGCGCGGGCTCGCTACGCTGCAGGACGTCGCGCGCGGGAGCGCGAACATGCTCCCCGCCATCATCGAGGCGGTCGAGGCCGAGTGCACCGTCGGGGAGATTGCGAACGCATTGCGTGCGGTGTTCGGGACGCACAAGGAGATCCTCACGTGAACGCACCGACCGGGCTCTCACACATCGGGGTGGCCGTGCGCGCCATCGACGAGACGCTCCCCCTGTACGTGGATGTGCTGGGCGGACGACTCGAGGAGCGTCGGGTCATCGAGGATCGCGGACTCGAGGTAGCATTCGTCCGGATCGGGGACGTTCAGATCGAGCTCTTGCAGGCCATTCGTCCGGGTACGGCCATCGAGAAATTCCTGGAGACACGAGGCCCCGGCATCCATCACATCGCGTTGGCCGTGGACGATGTGTCAGGGGCCCTTGAGCGCGCGGCGGCGGCTGGCCTGCGTCTCATCGACTCCGAGCCGAAACCCGGGGCCCACGGCGAGGTCGCCTTCCTGCACCCGTCGGCGATGCATGGGGTCTTGGTGGAGTTCTGCGGGGCGCCGCACAAAGAGTGAACCCGGGTGGTGGAGTCGTGACTTCTCCACCCTCCGGGCTCCGTGTTCGCCGCTGTTCTCGGGATCGCGTTGGCGATACGCGTGGGGTCGGACCGAATATGCCGGGGGTAGCGCCCGAGTAGCGCTTGGTGGGTCTCCTAGCCGCGCCGACGCGCGCCGCTGGCGAGACCACCCTTTCTCCCGGCCGCACGAGCTTCGTCGCTATTCCACTCGTGAGCCGTTCCCTTGGCGTGGGCTGCCTTACCGCCCTTGCTCGCGATTTCTCGCTGCTTGGCGGCACTCATCGACGCAAATCCGCGCCGTGATCGCCCAGTCCGTTCCGGCATTCTCTTCCACCTCCCTTCGCATAGAACTCCGCATCCGTGTGTAGGTACGGTACAGGCGCACATTGGATGCGCTCGAATCGCTTGAGGTTCCCTCGGACCGCTACTCGCTGAGGGAAATCCTGTCGTTGTCCGCAAAGGCAGGGGAAAAGACCGACACAGCCACGACCGGCTGCGACCCGACGACGTCCACCTGATGCGCCGTGCCGCGCGGTATCAGCAGGATCGAGCCCGGTTTGACTTGCGTGCGCCTACCGCCGACGAACGCCTCTCGGGCGGTCGGGAGGGTGCCTCCCGGGTGGAGCAGAACTCCCGGCGGGCCAAAACTGACCGTCGCCTTGCCTTGAACGATGTAGACCACTTCGTCCCGGTCGCGATGGAAGTGCGGGCGCACCGGGGATTTCGTGATGAGGTAGTTGACGCTGGCGCCTTCGAGGCGCCCGACCTCGGCCATTTTGCTGGCCGTTCCCTCAGCCAGGGGGTATGCGGTCATGACTGAGTCGATCGCGATCCACATGGCGGGTCGCGTGCCGTCTGCAGACACGGGACGCGGCTCGTGCACGGCCCCTGCTAACGCGATGCACACGATCACCGCGCAGGACGCGGTCCCCGCAAAAGCGCTCCGATGCTTCACGAACCATGCCTCCCTTCACTCGTCACCTCGAAGTACACCATCGATCCGCGCGTCAGACCCCACCGCGACGCGGCAGACCCGTTCCGCACGGCGATTTCGACATACCCGGCGCTTCCTGGGATGAGCAGCGCCTCCCCGTCGGCGACGGAGGCATAGCTCGTGCGGACGCGGACTGCACCCCCCTCGGGCGGTCGCCAGGTGAGATACGGAGCGCCGGCCACACGAACGTTCGTCACGACGTTTCCGACGGAGTCCACGTGCACGATGCGCGCCGCAATCCGGCCGCGTTCCGCTGGTTCTGACGCCCAGGTGGGCAGCGTGACCCACTCCGTGACGCGGCGGCCGAGAGTTACGAGGTCCTCTCCGAGGGCGAGACGTGCGGCCGCTGGCGCGAACAGGTCGCGCCCGTGGAAGGTTGCGGAGAGCGGCTCGGACGTCACACGCTCCGGCTCGAGCGCGACCGCCACGACGTCCTGCGGGTGCGGGGCACGCTCGGAGATGGCCGGCGAGAGAACGCCGTTGTCCGGTCCGACGAAGTACGAATCGCCCGCCCGCACCGCCAAAGCGGTCCGCGCGCTTCCCACGCCGGGATCCACCACGACGCAGTGGACGGTGTTCGCAGGAAACGCGCGCGCGGCGGCGCAGACAGCGAAGGCTCCGGCGTCCACGTCGTGTCGGGGAACGTTGTGCGTGATGTCGGCGATCGCGATGCCGGTACCGACAGAGAGAATCGCACCGCGGAGCGCGCCGACGTACCAGTCGGCGTCGCCGAAGTCTGTGGTCAGCGTGACGAGGGGCCGTCGCACGGCGCCACTTCCTCCGCAATCCACGCGGCGTACGCGCCGGATGCGCGCACGTTCGCGTCGATCACCACTTCCGGGAGATCGTAGGGGTGCAGAGCACGCACGCGATCCGCGACGCGCTCCACTGCATCCGCGCGCGTCTTCGCCACGAGGACCACTTCCTCCGCCGACTCGATCGTCCCCTTCCACCAGTAGAGAGATCGTGCACCTGGAATCACGGTCACGCACGCGGCCGCGCGTTCATCCAGAAGCTGCGCCGCGATCGCGCGCGCGGTCTCGTCGTTCGGGACGGTCGTGACGATCAGGCCGATGACTGCGAACTCCACCTACCCTCCGGCAACGCGCGTGCGCGTCGGCGAGGGAACGTCGATCGCACCGGTGAGCGGCGCGACCGGAGCCGCTCCCTCCCTGGCGCGTGCGTGCAACGCCGCGGCTTCTGCGCCGAAGAGGATGATCGCCGCGGAATAGTAGATCCACACGAGCAGCACGATCACACCGCCGATCGGCCCGTACGTTCCCTGGTACGGGGCGAGCTGCGTGGCGTAGGTCGCAAAGAGATGCTTGGATATCTCCCACAGCGTCGCGGACAGGAGACCGCCGAACAGCGCGCTGCGCACCGGAACGGCGGTGTTCGGGACGAGCCGCATGAGCACGGTGAACGCGCAGATCGACAGGATGTACTGCACGCCCAACACAATGTACCGCCACACGCCGGGGACGTGCGTGAGAGCCTCCAGGCCGATCACGTCCAGCGACCGCGCATGCAGGGAAATGATCGACGCGAGAAGGGTGCTGAGCAGCAGTCCGAGCCCGGCGAGGATGACGAGAGCTGCACCACGGAGTTTGCTCTGCCACAAGGCGCGGCGTTGCTGCACACCCCACGAAGCGTCCATCGCGCGCTCCAAGACGGTGAACACCGCACTGCCCGTCCACACGATGGTGAGGAGTGCGATCAACCCGACACCGCGTCGCTGGCGGATCACCGTTGTGAGCGCGCTCTCGATCGCATCGCGTGCGCCCGGGGCGACGCGTGCGACGGAGCGCAGCACTTCGTCGAGAGCGGAATCGCTCGAACCGAGCAGGTAGCCGAGGCCGGAGATCGCCGCCAGGAACAGCGGCACGCAGGTGAGCAGCGTGTAGTAGGAGATGGCCGCCGCGTAGATCGTGCAGCCGTGCTCTACGTAGTTCGTGATCACGTGCCGCACGATGCGTGCGGCGCGGGTCACCAGCGACGGGCGCCGACTAACGATCGCCGCCCTCCGATGCGCCGGCCTGCGACTTCTGAGCGCCAGACCGGCTCGCGAATTCCGGCAGCGGGTGCGGTCCCGGATACGACAGAAACAACTCACCCCATTCCGTCTCGAGCATCTCGCGGACGCGCGGCCGGCCGACGACCGGATACCAGTACGCGTCGTAGTACATGCGCGACGCCGCGTAGGACCACGGCACGATCGGGCTGCGCAGCAGCATGTTCTCGAGCGGCTTCAGGGGCCCGTGGTAGATGAGCTTCTGTCCGCGCGACGCGAACGTCTCCTCGTCTCCTCGAAAGTGCAGGTTGATGTTCGAGATGTCGTCGCCCACCAGCTCGATGTCGCGCGGATCGCCCACGCCGAGGCCGTGTTCGTGTGCGAGCGAGATATAACGGAGAGACATCGGATCGAACCCCATGATCTTCGCAGCAACGGAGTCGATCGCCACCTGGTCGGCGCTCGCGAGCAGGACGTTCGCGACGCGCGGGCGCATGGCGCGCGGCCCTGGCCCGTCGCCAGCGATGGATCCGTCCATGACGGCGAAGA
>CAZEPH010000249.1:0-4784 GCA_964514075.1 uncultured bacterium
GGCTCGATGTCGCGCTTCAGCCGGTGGATCGCCACACACCGCCGCACTGACGCACGATCGGCTCTCTGAACCGATGTGCACACGGTAGGCGACTCTGCCGCAGGGTGCGAGACGTCGCTGGTGCCAGAGCCTCGTACCCTGCGGTGCCGTGGCCGGAGGCATGCGTGCCCGGTGTCCCGTTGTCGCGCTTGCGCTACTCCGGCCGACGCCATGTCACGGTGTCACGACGACCCGCGTCGCAACGCGGCCGCCGTTCGCCGACAGGTGCACGACGTACACGCCACACGGCACGCGCGATCCGGCGGCGTCCCGCTCGTCCCACACCAGCGTGTGCGTGCCGCTCGGCCGCACAGCGCCGGACAGCAGCGTGCGCACCGCGCGTCCCGCTACGTCCGTCACGCGCAGCGATGTCACACCCGCGTCACGCAACGCATAGAGCACGGCGATGCCATCGCGCGCGCGTCGCGCTGCACGCAGCGACACGGCCACGGCGGCGGCGCTCTCGTCGATGGAGACCTCGTGCCCGCACTCCCCTGCGAGCGCCGCCACCTCCGCGGCCGACCACGCGACGTCGGCCACGCGCACGTCATCCAGCGCACCGTTCAGCGGTGCGTACTGGCCGTCCTCCCACAGGTTGTTGCCGAGCGCGGCCGAAAGACCCGTGTCCGTGTACGTGAGGCCGGTCGTCGTGTGCGTGACATCCGGTGCACCGTCGATGTAAATGCGCACTGTGTCCGTTCCCGCCGTCAGATCGACCGTCGCGGCTATATGCGTCCACGCACCGGCCACGACGCGCGGCGACGACGCAAATTGCAGGGCGCCGGAGGACGATCCCACTTGCAGGACCACACGCCCCTCCGGCGTGAGGAACAGGATGAACCCCGCGTGCTCGAAATCCCCATCACGTGCATCGAGGATATACGAATAGGGCGAGTGCGTTCCCGGATGTTCGCCGTACCACTTCACCCGCGCCGCGACGCTGAATTGATCGGTAATGGCATCGTCGAACGTTGGGGGAATGCCGTACACGATATCGGCGGCAGGAAGGATGTCGAGCGCCGTTCCGCACGCTCCCGGCACCCAATCCGCACCGGACACGTAGCCGTCCATGCCGTGGCCCGATGAGTCGTGTACGACCGAGCCGGATCCTTCGTTCGCGGGCCACCACGCGATGGTCTCGCCGCGCACCGGCCGGCTTGCGGCCGCAAGGCACAAGAGACCCACGACAATCCACGGACCAGCGCGCGTGAACGCGCAACCACAGCTTCTCCGTTGCATGACGTCCTCCTCGGCAACGCGTGAATCACACGCCGCTCGGGAAGCGCCCGCGCCGCGCACGCGAGGCGAATCGCCTCCCGCGGCACGCGAGAGCCTACGTGAACGGGTCGCTGGCTCACACGCGACTGCTGGAGCCGCGCCGCGGGTCGCAGAGGGCGTGCGTCGAAAGTGGGAGCTTCTCCCGGCGTATGGTCGCGCGTGGCGAATCGCGGTATCCCTCTGCGTGGAGACCGGCGCAGCAGACAGCGCCGGAGGAGGGCGTCATGAAACTGATTCGTTACCACGACAGGTGGGATCCGTTTCAGGAGTTGGAGGATCTCACGAGCCGCATGAACCGCGTGTTCGGGTTGACGCGCTGGCCGGGACTCGGCGAGCACGAAGCGCTCGCGACGACCGAGTGGACGCCGTCGTGCGACATCACGGAGACGGACACGGAGTACCGGATTCGCGCGGAGTTGCCGGATGTGAAGCGCGAGGACGTGCACGTGACCATGGAGCGCGGCATCTTGACGATCCGCGGCGAACGGAAGGACACGAAGGACGAGACCGGCGTGCGCGTGCATCGTCGGGAACTCACGTACGGGAGTTTCCTCCGCCGGTTCACCATGCCGGACGACGCGGACGAGAACAAGATCGTCGCGGCGTTCACCCACGGCATCCTCGACGTGACGGTGGCCAAGACGAAGGTCGCCGCGCCGACGGTTCGGGAGATTGCGATTCGCTAGGGCCATGCGATGCGGGCGGGCGCACGTGCAAGAACGTGCGCCCTTCACTCATCGCGCGAGAGGAGTATTCGTATGCGCATGACAACGATCGTCAGAGTTGCGGCTGGATGCATTGCACTGTGCGTGGCCGGCACCGCCTCGCAGGCCTGGGGCGACGTCTACGCGGACGTCGTGATCGACTACTCGCCTGTCATTGTGAATGGACAGCCGACCGAACCTCACCGGGGTGCGGAGAACAGCCTCCACGCGCCAGACTATGGCGGCGACAACTCGTGCGCCTCCGCGGACGCATGCACGTTCGTGAGCCTCGGCGACGGCGGGAGCCTCACGCTCCGGTTCGCGGACAACGCGCTCACCGGGAGCGACAATAGCGATCCGGACATCTGGATCTACGAAGTCGGACCGGATGTCGAGGACACGTTCGTCGATATCAGCACGGACAACGTGACGTGGATCTCCGTGGGAAAGGTCTTCGGATCGACGTCGACGATCGACATCGACGCATTCGGCTACGGCAAGACGAGCACGTTTAGCTACATCCGGTTGACGGACGACACGAACGAAGGCGGACAGAGCGGCAACACCGTCGGCGCGGACATCGATGCCGTCGAGGCGCTGAGTTCCACGCCCGTGCCGGTGGAGCCGACGACGTGGGGGACGATCAAGGGATTGTGGTACCGGTAGGTGGCCATCGACTCCTACCGCTTCCTCGACTTCGCGTCGCGCCAGGTCATGAAAGCCTGGGCGGCGCGGCTCGATCCCGGCGCGATCCCCTTCACGCCTCTTGTCACGCCTCTGCGCGACTGCACCGTGGCGCTCATCTCGACCGCCGGCGTCGCGCGCAACGACGATCGTCCGTTCGATCAAGACGGCGAACGCCGCAATCCGTGGTGGGGTGATCCGAGTTTCCGCACGATTCCCCTCGGCACGACGGAGACCGACGTCCGGCTCTATCACCTTCACATCGACCCGCGCTTCGGCGAGTCCGATCTCGACGTCGTGCTGCCCATGCGTAGATTGTCCGAACTCGCGGGCGACGGTGTCGTGGGCCGCGCTGCGCCGACGCATTACTCCACGATGGGATACATCCTCGACCCCACGGAGCTTCTCGGCACCACGGTGCCGGCCATCGTCGAGTGCATGCGCGCGGAGAACGTGGATGCTGCGGCACTCGTCCCTGCGTGACCCTTCTGCTGCCGGTCCGTGGGACTGGCCCAGAGAGTCATCGAGGCGAGCGGGATTCCCACGGTCTCGCTCTCGATGATCCCGGATCTGACGCGCGCCGCCGGTGTGCCGCGCCTCGCGGGTATTGGCTATCCGATGGGCCGGCCACTCGGCCGTCCCCACGACGCCGAGGGCCAGCGCGCCGTGTTGCGCGCGACACTGGAGTTGCTCGCGAGCGCGTCCAGCCCCGACACGTACGTGGAGTTGCCGTTCGAGTGGCCGGAGTCTCCGGCCCAGGCGCGAAACGCGTCGAAGGATCGTCCACCGCCGCCTATTGCCGATCTGCTGCGCAAGAAACCGTGGCTCGTCGCCAACTTGTATAGCGGTAGGATACCGGCGGAGGAGGCATTTGCGTAATCTGCACTGCTTGTCACGGAGGATATATGCAATCGAGCGCTGTTACCATCGTGGGGATGGTCATGGGAACGCTTCTCATCCTCACCGCGATTGCCGTTTTTTGGAGCAAGAAAGCCTTTCCGGCAGGGGGCATCGGCGTCACGCTCGTCGGCCTCGTGCTCATTGGAATGTCGCAGTGGAGCACGATCAAACTCAAGGCCGGCGGCGTGGATGTTGAGGTCGAACTCAAGGCTCTGAAGAAGCAAGTGCAGGAGACAGCCGCTGCGACGGCGGACGTGGCCACGGAGACGCGTAACGCAGCCGCTGGCGCCGACGTCACGCGCCGGCAAGTCGCGATCTTGACCTCGCAGCTGGCTGAGAGGGCACTCGTGGCGCCTCAAGCGTCGATTGATATTCAGAGCGCACTCCGTTCTGCGCCACAGTTCGATGAGAAGCGGCTTGTCAGAGCCAACGAACGCTTGGAGAGAATCGGTACGCCGGGCAATCATCCACCCGTTCCGTGAGCGGTCGGGCAAAACCAGCCTGTGGCGCCTCACCGGACGACACTGCAAGTCGCCGACACGGGGATATGTACGTGAGAGTGTCGCGTTCTTGACATCGCGACCGGCCGAGGGAGATGTCGTCGCGCCACGTGCGTCGGTTGACATTCCTGCCTGTCGTACCCTCAGTCGGTGCGGTCGCCTTGTGTAGATCACTCCGAGGCAGGTGAGCCGGTTATCGCGGGGATCATCTCGGTGAGGATCCTGTCGGTAATCGGTACGGCATCGGCGTTCGTGAGACCGAGTGCCTCAAGGCTCGAGATGGCTCTGGCTCTCGCCACCGCGATCCTCGCAGGCGTGGGATCGAGAGCGACCTCCAGGTAGAGCTGCGGGCGAAGGTCATGAAGTACGGGGCGTGGGAGACACCCGATTCGTTCGAATGCCTCCAGGATTTCTTGCGGAGGGTCCTCCGCAAGATCTGCTACGAGGGCCGCCGCAACATTCCACAGGAGTATCTCCACGTTGTCGGGCGACAGACGCATCGCCCACGGTGGGTCCGCGAAGACGATGTCGGCGAAAACACTGACGGAGACGTTTCCCCTGATGTCCGAAACCGACATGCGCATGACGCAACTCCGAGACGATGGCACCGCGCGACTTCTGCGATTCCGTTTTCGTCGATGTCACCGATGTAGTGGAACTGAGCACCATCGACTGTTCC
>CAZEPH010000250.1:0-4775 GCA_964514075.1 uncultured bacterium
CGGAACTTCGCGATCTCCTCGAGAAAGTTGTTGTGCGCGTTGAAGAAGAACGACAGCTGCGGCCCGATCTGCTCGATGGACAAGCCGCGCGCGAGCGCGTGCTCCACGTATGCGAGGCCGTGGCCCAGGGTGAATGCGACTTCCTGCACGGCGGTCGATCCCGCCTCGCGCATGTGGTAGCCGGAGATCGAAATCGAGTTCCACTTGGGAAGCGCGTGAGAGCAGTACTCGATGATGTCCGTCGCCAGGCGGACGGACGGCACCGGCGGAAAGATGTAGGTGCCGCGCGCGACGTACTCCTTGAGCACGTCGTTCTGCACCGTTCCGGCAAGCGACTCCTGCGCGACGCCGCTGCGCCGCGCGGTCACGATGTACAGTGCGAGGAGAATCGCGGCGGGTGCGTTGATGGTCATCGACGTGCTCACGCGATCGAGCGGGATGCCGTCGAAGAGACGCTGCATGTCGCGGATCGAACTGATAGCGACACCGGCGCGACCGACTTCTCCCTCGGCGCGTGGATCGTCCGAGTCGATGCCGAGTTGCGTCGGCAAGTCGAACGCGACGGAGAGCCCCGTCACCCCGCGCGCGAGCAGCAGGCGATAACGCGCGTTCGATTCCTCGGCGGACGCGAAGCCGGCGTACTGCCGCATCGTCCACAAGCGGCTGCGATACATGGACGGATGCACGCCGCGTGTGAACGGAAATGCGCCGGCCGCTCCCAGATCGCGATCGGGGCTCCAGCCGTTCACCGACCCGGGACCGTACTCGGCGTCGATCGGAATGCCCGACGACGTGGCGCGTGTGGACGTGTCGCTCATGCGTCGATGATCGCGAGAACCGCGCCCTTGTCGACTTTCTCTCCAACGGTCACGCGCACCTCGCGCACGGTGCCGCCGTTCTTGGTGGTGAGTTCGTTCTGCATCTTCATGGCTTCGAGGACGACGACAGGCGCCCCGCTCTCAAGATGCGCACCCGCCTGCGTCGAGACACCGGCGACCAGCCCGGGCATCGGAGCGCGCAGAACCTCCTGTCCGCTCGCCCCCGCGTGCGCGGCTGCGCGGCGGAAACGTGTGAGCGCATCGTCGGAGACCTCGGCGTCATACGTCGTGCCGCCGACGCCGATGACCCACGTGTCGTTTCCTTCGTGCGTCGCGAACGCGTCGTGGACGGATCCGTCGATGCGCACGAGCGATGCCCCGCGTGGGTGACCCGGGGTGATCGCGACGTCCATGTCGCGATCGTTGATGCGGACGTGCCGCGTGCCGTTCGCCGCGGATCCGAGCGTGACGACGTACGTGTGATCGCCGATCTGCACGCGATAGCGACGGGTCGTTGCGCTCATCACGTCCCCCGCACGGTCGGCGCCTGCCGCCAGCGGCTGGCCGTGTGGTGATTCCCCGAGGGCAGCGCCTGCGTCGTGGCGGTGCGCCGGTCGTCCGCCGCGAGCGCGGCGATCAGCGCGGCGACCTCGCGCACGGAGGGATCGGGAGGCTCCGCGAGCGCCGCGGGCGCGTTCTGCTCGAGGAAGCGCGTGTCGTAGTGTCCGCGCACGAAGTCCGGGTGCGTCATCACGCCGCGGAAGAACGGGAGATTCGTGCGAACTCCATCGATGGTCCACTCCGAGAGCGCGCGCAGCGTGCGCTGGATCGCCTGCTCGCGCGTCGGCGCCCACACCGCCATCTTGGCCAGCAAGGGATCGTAGTGAATCGGCACCTCCGCGCCTTCCAGCACGCCGCTGTCGACGCGCACGCCGGGGCCCATCGGCATGCGCAAGCGCCGGATCGTGCCGAGCGACGGACGGAATCCGTTGAACGGGTCTTCGGAGTAGATCCGGCACTCGATCGCCGCACCACGCGGCTCGATACGTCGCGCAGGGTCGAGCGTGGTGCCGAGGCCCGCGGCGATGCGGATCTGCTCGAACACCAGGTCGGTGGCCGTCACAAGCTCCGTGATCGGGTGCTCCACCTGCAAGCGTGTGTTCATCTCCAGGAAGAAGTACTCACCCGTCGTCCCGGAGACGAGGAACTCCACGGTGCCCGCATTGACGTAGTTCACCGCCTCCGAGACGCGCACGGCCGCGTCCCACATCGCAAAGCGCGTTTCATCCGGGAGCCGCGTGGCGGGCGTTTCTTCGACCACCTTCTGGTGACGGCGTTGCACGGAGCAATCGCGCTCGCCGAGCGCCATCACATGCCCGCGACCGTCTCCGAGAACTTGCACCTCGACGTGACGCGGGGCGTCCACGTAGCGTTCGAGATACACCGAATCGTCCCCAAACGCGGCGCGTGCCTCGCCCTGCGCGAGCCGCACCGCCGTCTCGAACTCCTCGCTCGCGCGTACGACGCGCATGCCTTTCCCGCCGCCGCCGGCCGCCGCCTTCAGCATGATCGGGTATCCGATCGACTCCGCCTGGGCGCGTGCGTCCTCGAGCGTGCGAACGGGCTCCAAGCCACCGGGCACAACGGGCACACCCGCCGCCTGCGCCCGCCGGCGTGCTTCGAGCTTGTTCCCCATTGCCGCGATCGCATCGGGGGATGGTCCGATGAACGTCATCCCAGACTCGGCCACGGCTGCGGCGAACTCCGCGTTTTCCGAGAAGAACCCGTAGCCCGGGTGCACCGCCTCCGCACCCGCGCCCCGGGCGGCTGCAAGAACCGCGTCGCGGTTCAGGTAGCTCTCGCGGCTGGGCGCCGGTCCGAGCCGCACGGCGCGGTCCGCGAGTTGGACGTGGAGCGCGCTCTGATCGGCGTCCGAGAACACGGCGATGGTCTCAATGCCCATGTCCCGGGCGGTGCGCATCACGCGGACCGCGATTTCCCCTCGATTGGCAACCAGGATCGAACGAAACATGAACCGCAGACTATCCCGTCGCAGGCGCAACGGAAAGGGGGTCGCACGGCGACCAGTCCGATCGTTGCATTGCCTCCATCTCATACTCCGCTCTATGCTTCGTCGAGAGCGCAACACGTCGCTGCGCCACAGCAGTCGTGCGAGGCCCACGATGACCCCCATCCGCCTGTTTGCGAAGCACGCACCTCGAATCTTCACCGTGGTCGGAATCCTTGCCCTCGCCGGTTGGACGGCTGCCGTGCCCGCGAGAGCCGGACTCAACGACGGCGCCCAAGCGACCCTCACCTGGAGCGCAACGGATAAGACACAGAGCAATCTGACGACCCCGGGTGCGCTCAACTACCTGTACATCTATCTTGAGCGAGCCGGCGGCCTCTCGTTCAAGGGCGCAGAGTTCGAACTCGTGTGGAACCCGGCCGGCGACCCGGACGCAGGGTGCTTCGGGCACCTCTCCACCATCTACAAGACGTCGTCCGGCACAACGTGCACCTACCTCAATCGCGGACTCGCCGTGCCGATCGTTGTCGCGGATGAACCGGGACGCCTGCACGTGGCCTGGGCGAACTCGATTCCGAACACCTCCTGCTCCGCCGGTGCGATCGTTCAGGTGGGATTTCAGTTCGACGGGTGCGCCGACCCGCGCGGGTGCTTCACCCTCGACTCTCTCCTCCTCGTGGACGGGAACAACGCTCTGGACTTGGCTGCGGTGGCGGGCGCGAACGCCACTGTTCTCGGCGGAAGCGATCTCTGCCCCGGAGCGAATCGTTCGCCGGTGCTCGAGTCGATCGGGCCGCGTAGCGTGGAGGTCACGCAAACGCTGTCGTTCACCGTCGCGGCGACGGATCCCGACAACGATCCCCTCACGTTCGACGCGACGCCGCTTCCCGCCGGGGCCACGTTCGTGGGATCGACTTTCACCTGGATGCCGCAGAGCGATCACGTCGGCGATCACCTGGTGACGTTCTCCGTGAGCGATGGCCGGGGCGGCTCGGACGCGGAGACCGTGACGATCACCGTGATACCGGAAGCCAATCAACCCCCCGTGCTGAATGCGATCGGCCCGCAGCGCGTCCGCGTGGGACACGAACTCTCGTTCTCGGTCACGGCCACGGACATCGACGGGGACGTGCTGACGTACACGGCGACCGGACTCCCGCTTGGCGCCAGCTTCGTCGATCAGCTGTTCTCCTGGACGCCGGACGCGAACCAGCAAGGCACGGCCGACGTGACCTTCACCGTGAACGATCCGTCCGGCGCAGCCGACGCAGAGTCCGTACACATCGACGTGGACCCCGCCGTGTTGACGTTCTATGTCGATCCGGCGAGTGCGTGCACGACGTGCGACGGGCGTTCGTGGCAGACGGCGGTGCACACCATCAACAGCGGTCTGGCGATCGCGCTCGACGGCGCGGGCGACTCGGTGAAGGTCGCCGCCGGGACGTACGCGGAACTTGGCGTCGACCCGCCCGCGAAGTGCGTCGTGCTGGGGGGATACCCGAACGGCGGGGGCGATCGCAATCCGCGACGGTTCCCCACGATCATCGCCGCACCGTCGCCCGGGTCCGCTTCCCTCGTACATATGACGCACGACTTCGCGACGCTCGACGGCGTCGCCGTGACGGGCGTGTCGGACGGCGACGCGGCCGTCTCGATCGAGGCGAACAACGTGACGCTCCGCGGCTGCCGCATCGACAAGAACAGCATTCGCGAGGGGTTTCCGGTCGTCTTCGTCGGCATCGCAGCTCGGGATGCGCTGCTGGAGAGGTGCGAGATCGCGTACAACAGCGTGCGGTCGGCCGGTGGCGTCGTGCATTGGGCGGCGGGATCGAAAGGCACGATGAACGCCTGCGACGTCGTGGCAGACTCCAATGCGACGAGCGAGCCGATTTCCTCCTCCGGCATCTTCTGCGAGGGCGCGGCCGACC
>CAZEPH010000251.1:0-4762 GCA_964514075.1 uncultured bacterium
CAGTTCGCGTGCGCCGATCTCGCCGATCGCGCACAGGGTTACGGCATCCCCGGTCACGTCGTGGATGGCAACGACCTGCTCGCCGTGTACTTCGCCACGCGCGCGGCGGCCGAGCGCGCGCGCCGCGGCGAGGGGCCGACACTCTTCGAGTTCAAGACGTTCCGGATGCGCGGTCACGAGGAAGCGAGCGGCACGGCGTACGTCCCGCCGGAGTTGTTCGAGCAATGGGCCACGCGCGATCCGATCCTGCGGTTCGAAACCGAACTGCACGAGCATGGCGTGATGACGGCGGACGAATGTGCGTCGGTGCGCGACGGCTTGCGCGCGGAGATCGGCGCCCTCGTCGAAGAGGCGTATGCCGGAGAGGATCCCGACTCCAGCGCCGAACAGGAACTCGCCGACGTGTACGCGCCCGTCCGCATCACCGTCACTGAGCCCAACGCGGAGGTGCTCGCGCGCGGTCCGGAGACGCGCTACGTCGACGCGCTCTCGGATGCGCTGCGCACGATCATGCGCGAACGCTCCGACGTCGTGCTCCTGGGACAGGACATCGCCGAATACGGTGGCGTGTTCAAAATCACGGAAGGACTCGTCGCGGAGTTCGGCAAGGCGCGCGTGCGCAACACGCCGATCATCGAGTCCGGAGCGATCGGCGCGGCGATGGGTCTCGCGCTCGACGGCTTTCACCCGATGATCGAAATGCAATTCGGCGATTTCATTTCCTGCGGTTTCAATCAAATCGTGAACAACCTCGCGAAGACGCACTATCGCTGGAACGAAGCGGTGCCCGTCGTGGTGCGCGTTCCGGTGGGCGGGGGGACGGGCGCAGGACCGTTCCACTCGCAGAACGTCGAGGCGTGGTTCACGCACGTGGCGGGTCTCAAGGTGGTCGCGCCCGCCACGCCGGCCGATGCGAAGGGACTCCTTCTCGCCGCGTTCGACGATCCCAACCCCGTGCTCTTCCTCGAGCACAAGCAGCTCTACCGCTCCCTCAAGGGCCCGGTGCCGAGCGAACGCTACGCGATCCCGATCGGACGCGCGCGCGTCGCGCGCACGGGATCGGACGCGACGATCGTCACGTACGGCGCGGGCGTGGTGTGGGCGCTGGAGGAAGCCGAACGCCGCGCGGCGGACGGCAGCGCGGACATCGAGGTGATCGATTTGCGTACGCTGCTGCCGTGGGACGTGGACGCGGTTCTGGCGTCCGTCGCGAAGACGAGCCGCGTACTCGTGCTGCACGAAGCGCCCGTGACCGGCGGTTTCGGCGCGGAGGTCGCCGCGACGATCGCGCACCGTGGCTTCGATTCGCTCGATGCCCCGGTCGTGCGACTGGGTGGGCTCGACACGCCGATTCCGTTCAGTAAGAAACTCGAAGCGATCTTCTCGCCGAAGGGCCGGCTGCACGCCGCGCTCGAGGAACTACTCGCCTATTAGCACGAGGGATCACACCATCCGCACGACGTGGCTGCGTCATCCCCTCCTCCCTTTCGCCCTGTCGCTGTGCATCGCGCGCGCGTGCACGGCGGCGGTCACACCGGATTCGCCGGCGCACCGGTGGACCCCGCACGTCTACGAGCAATCCGGCCGTCATATACAAACGGCGGGACGCATGTGGATACCCGTCACGAATCTCGGCGTGCTCGGAAACCCGTGGTATCCGTTCTTCGGCGATCACTCGGGTGGCGAGTGGCCGGCCGGATCCGGGATCGAGCACCTGAACTACGCAGCGCTGTGGGTGGGCGCCCTCGATGGGAACGGGGATCCCCACGTCTCGACCGCGTACTCCGATCAGAAGGAGCAGGAGTTCCGTCCGGGGCTGCCGGACGAGCAGACGATCTATCGATCGTACGAGGGCATCCCGAACGGCATCCGCATTGGATCGTCGTTCAATCCGGATGACGACGGCGACGGGCTCATCGACGAGGAGTTTCACAACGGCGCCGACGACGACGGCGACGGGTTGGTGGACGAGGATTTCGGCGCGGCGTCCGATCAGATGCTCTCCTGCGAATTCACCGACACGACGCCGTCGGCCGTGGAGCAGAATCCCGAGCACATTCCGCTGCACCTCTCCGTGCGCCAGCGGACCTTCGCATGGTCGACGCCCGGCCTCGACGACATGGTGGGCGTGGAATACGCGATCTCGCACACGGGCACGGATACGTTGCGCAATATCTACATCGGCATCCTGATGGACGGCGACGTGGGGCCGCGCGGCGCCGCGCAGTTCTGGACGGACGACTACTCTGGACGCACGCGAACGTTCGTGGATCTCCCCGCGTTCAACACGGCCGGCGTGAAACCCGAGTGCCTGTTGCGGAGCGTGTCGGTGGACGTCGGGTGGATTCGCGATCACCTCGATCCGGGACCGAACGATCCCGCGGAGCCGGGATCGTTGCGACGCACGCCCAAGACGCCCGGGTACATCGGCTGCGCACTCTTCACGCGAACCGTCGATCCGCTGACGGGATTCGGTACTCGCACGACGTACACCGCGCTGCGTCGCGAACAGGAGGCAACGACAGATCGTGACAAGTACGATCTGCTGCGCGGCCGGTTGACCGGGGTCGTGTCGGACACGTCGTCCGGCGACTATCGCGTGATGATGGCGGTCGGACCGTTTGCGCGCCTCGACCCGGGGCAGACGATTGTCTTCGCCGCCGCGCTCGTGTGCGCCGCATCGCTTCCGGAGTTGATCGAGAACGCGGCGACGGCCGCTCTCACGTACGAAGGCCGCTGGATCGACGCCGATCGCTCGCCCCTCTCCGGCGTGGGAGGACGCGAGGCGTGCTTCGCGCCCGGCGCGGCCACGCTCGTGGATGACGACTGCGACCCGAACACGCGACGCACCGCGATCGGCGGGGCATCGTGCCGGCCGGAGAACTACATCAATCTCGATTGCGATCCGTGCACGCCGTCGATCGACGGGGCCGAGTTTGCCTTGCACTGGTCCGCGCCGGTGAATCCCCCGCTCCCGACGATGTTCGTCGGGGGCCCCGGATCGCCCGCCGTCACGCCGACGTCGACCGATCCCACCGTAACGCTCACGTGGGACAACTTGCCCGAGGTCATCCCCGACCCCGCGCTCGGTCGTCCGCGTGTCGACGGCTACCGCATTTGGAAAGCCGCGAACTGGACGCGGCCGCCCGGCAGTCGAGGTCCCTCGGCGGATCTGTGGATGCTCGTGGCGGACGTCTCCCTGCGTGGCGGGGATCCGCAAGCTCTCGACGTGGAGGCCGTCACGGACACGAGCGTCAAGGCGAAGGGGATCCTGTACGGGTCGCCGTACTTTCCCGTCGGCCGGTATCGCTACGTGGACACGCACGTGCTGCCCGGCATTCCGTACTTCTACGCCATCACGCCGTACCGCATCGAGGTGGGTCCGTTCACGACGAGCAAGGTGTCTCGCGCGCCGTTTGCGACGTTCGACAATCTCGTGACGCTGCAACCCGCAGTGCGCGAGGACCTCTCGACCGTACGCATCGTGCCGAATCCGTACCTCGGTCGTGCCGGGTGGGACCTGACGCCGAGCGCGAGCGATCCGACCGGGACGAAGATCGGGTTCTTCGGCTTGCCTCGTGGGCGCTCGACGATCACGGTGTATACAATTGCCGGCGATCGCGTCGCGATCATCGAGCATGACGGGTCCGGCGGGAACGGCGGCGCGTATTGGGATTTGCGCACCCGCTCCGCTCAGGACGTGGCGAGCGGAATGTACATCGTGACGATCGAGTCGCCGGGGTTGCCGTTGTGGAAGGGGCACCTGATCATCGTCCGGTGACGTGCCGGGCCGGACCGCGTTATGCCGTGAGGACGACCTTCCCGAACTGCTCGCGCGCTTCGACGCGACGGTGCGCGTCCGCGACACGCTCCATCGGCAGGACGGTATCGATGACCGGTTGCAGAACCCCGCGCCCCACGAGATCGAGCACCGTGCCCACCTCGGCCAGCGATCCCATGGTCGATCCGAGGATCGACAGCGACTTGAAGAACACGTGGCGCAAGTTGAGCACGGGTTCGTAGCCGCTCGTCGCGCCGCACGTCACGAGCCGTCCGCCCTTGACGAGCGCGGCCACGCTCGCGCCGAACGTCGCACTTCCGACGTGCTCGAACACGACGTCGACGCCGCGTTTGTTCGTGAGCGCGCGCACCGCCTTCCCCAGATCCTCCGACGCGTAGTTGATCGTGTGATCTGCGCCGAGCTCGCGCGCTTTCGCGAGCTTGGCATCGGTGGACGCGGTGGCGATCACGCGCGCGCCGTGCAGCTTGGCGATCTGCACGGCGGCGCTGCCCACGCCCGAACCCGCGGCGAGGACGAGGACGGTGTCCTCGCAGGTGACCCGTGCGCGCGCCACCAGCATGTGCCACGCGGTGAGAAACACGAGCGGCACGGCGACGATCCGGTCGAACGGCATGTCGTTCGGCACCGCGAACGCGTTCACGGCGGGGACGCATGCATACTCCGCGCACCCGCCGTCGCGCGACTCGCCGAAGATGCCGTAGTCGCGACACAGGTTCTGCTCGCCGCGCGCGCACCGCGCGCAGTGGCCGCACGAATACCCGGGGGCGACGACCACGCGCGCACCGGGCGCCAGATGCGCCACCTCGGAACCGACGGCATCGACGACACCGGCAAAATCGCACCCGGGGATCATCGGCAGCGGAAATGTCACGCCGGGAATGCCGCGACGCACCCACAGGTCGAGGTGATTGACGGCGGCCGCATGCACGCGAATGCGCACGTCGTTGGGCCCGGGTTGTG
>CAZEPH010000252.1:0-4722 GCA_964514075.1 uncultured bacterium
CACATCGTCTACGTGTCGGCCACCGCCTCGGCGGCTGACAGGTCGCTGCAGTCGATCGCCGAGAAGGCCGTCCTGACCGTGAGCGACAAGGAGACGTTCATCAAGGACGGCGGCATCATCCGGCTGTTCTGGGTGGACGACCGCCTCCGGTTCCAGGTGAACCCGCGCACCGCGAACGCCGCGCGGCTCACGCTCAGTGCGCGCATGCTGCAGCTCGCCGAGGTGGTGCGATGACGCGCCCCCTGCGGCGCCGGTCGCTGCGGCGCCGATTCACGTGGCTGTTCCTCGCGGCGACGACCACCGTGCTCGTGACCGCACTCGCCACCCGACTCATCTTCGACGTGCGCGACATTCGCCGCACCATGCTGGCGGAGCTGCAGGCGCGCACCGCTATCGCGGCGTCGAGTACGTCCGCCGGCTTGGCGTTTCGCGATCGCGACGCGGTGGCGGAGACGCTCCGCTCGTTGCAGACGTATCCGGGATTCCTCGGCGCCGCGGTGTACGACGAAGCCGGCGCGCTGTTCGCATCGCACCGGTGGGAGAATGCGCCCGCGCACGTCGCGCCCCTCCGCGATCCCGCGATTCGCGAAGCGCCAGAGGCCGTGTCCTATGCCACCCACATCGAGGCGAACGGCACGCCCGTCGGACAGATCGTCGTGCGGTTCGACACCGCGTCGATGCGCGCGCGCGTCGCGCGGCAGTTGCTGCTCACCGCGGTCATCGTGCTCATCGCCATTCTCATTGCGCTGATCCTGTCGTCTCTCTTGGATCGCGCGATCGTCGCTCCGCTCTTGCGGCTCGTGCACGTCACCCAGTCCATCGCCGCGCAGGGCAACTACGCCGTGCGCGCGCGGAAGGAACACGATGACGAGATTGGCGACCTCGTGGACAACTTCAACCGCATGCTCGCGACGATTGCGGAGCGCGACGCCGAGCTGGTGCAGCATCGCGATCGTCTCGAGAGCGTCGTGGAGGCGCGCACACGCGATCTGCGCGTGGCCGTGGACGATCTGCAGGTGGCGAAAGAACAAGCCGAGGTCGCGAACCACATGAAGAGCGAGTTCCTTGCCAACATGTCGCACGAACTGCGAACGCCGTTGCACGGCATCCTGAGTTTCTCCTCGTTTGGGCTGCGCGATGCCGGCGACTCGGAGCCCGACGAGCTGCGCGGGTACTTCTCGCACATTCAGGAGTCGGGCCGCACGCTCCTGGCACTGGTGAACGACCTACTGGATCTCGCGAAGCTGGAGTCCGGCCGGATGCACTACGACTTCGACCGGGTCGATCCCTCGACCTGCCTCCACCTCGTGGTCGATGAGATCGCGGGGACCGCGGCGGATCGCGGCCTCCAGGTCGCCGTGCACGAGTGCGCGGAGGACGTCCGTGTGCGCGCCGACGACACACGTTTCATGCAGGTGTTGCGCAACCTGATGAGCAACGCGGCCAAGCACGCGCGCTCGCGTATCGAGGCGCGCGTCGTGGTCGACGACGCGGCGCACGTCGTGCGAATCCATGTCGCAGACGACGGCCCCGGCATCCCGCCAGCGGAGTGGGAAGCGGTGTTCGACAAGTTCGTGCAATCCAGCGCGACACGATCGGGCGCGGGTGGCACCGGACTTGGCCTGGCGATCTCCCGCGAGATCATGCACGCGCACGGCGGGCACGTGTGGGCGGGGCACGGGGCGCTGGGGGGCGCCGAGTTCATCTGTCAGATTCCTCTCGCCGACGCGGACACCGAGGAGAGTGCAGCGTGACGCAGGCGGGACGCGTCCTGGTGGTCGACGATAACGAGCGAAATCTCGTGATCCTCGAGAAAACGCTGCGCGGATACGTGCTCGCGCGCGCGCGGTCCGGCGCGGAAGCGCTCGTGGAAGCGGTGCGATTCCGTCCCGACCTCGTCCTGCTCGATGTGATGATGCCCGAGATGGACGGCTACGACACCTGCCGCCGCCTGCGCGCCGCGACCGACGGACCCGCGCCGAAGATCATCATGCTGTCGGCCCGCTCGGAGGCCGTGGACCGTCTGAAGGGGTACGCGGCGGGCGCGGACGACTACGTCGCCAAGCCGTTCGATCCCGAGGAACTGCTCGCCAAGGTGCGCGTGTACTTGCGCCTCAAGTCCGTCGAGGAGATCGATCACCTGCGCGGCGGGCTGCTCACGCTGCTGCACCACGAAACGCGCACGCCGATCACGTACCTGCTCTCGTCCGTGGAATTGCTGAGCGAGAGCGTCGCCGTTCCCGCAGAAGCGCGCCCGTTCCTCGACATGGTGGACGATGCAGCGCGACGCCTGCACGAGATCGTCGAGCGCGTGATGCTGCTGAGCGTGCTCCGCACCGGTGAAGCAGGTCTCGCTCCGGTCGAAGTGGACCTGGCCGGCGAGATCCAACTCGCCATCGACCGGCTGCGCGAGGCGGCCGCCGACAAGCACATCACGGTCACGCTCGAGTGCGCCGAACCGCTGCGCGCGTCCCTCGACGTCCGCTGCGCCGAGGTGGTCTTCGCCGCGCTCATCGACAACGCCGTGCGGTACAGCCTGGGCGGAGCATCCGTGCACGTGTGCGTGACGCGCGAGGGCGCGGACGCGCTCGTGACGGTTCGCGACACCGGGCCCGGCATCGAGCCGGAGAACCTCGTGCACGTGTGCAACGAGTTCTTCGTCGGGGACGTGAACCACCATTCGCGCGGCCTGGGCCTCGGTCTCCCGCTCGCGCGGCAGATGATGCGCGCGCACCACGGCGACCTCTCCGTGGAGAGCGGAGCGGGGCAGGGCACGTGCGTCACCGTCCGCCTCCCGATCGCGGGCGCACCCGTGGACGCCCCGGTCGCCCCCACGCCGTGACGGCCTGTCACTCCGTACTTTAGCCCGCCCTCCGATCGCCCGATAACCAGATGCGTCCCGGCGCTCGGCGCCGGCGCCGCACCTCTGCATCCGCCCACGGAGAATAGGGATGTTCACGATCATCGGGATCGTTGTGGTCCTCGGCTCGGTACTCGGTGGATTCACCATGGCCGGCGGGAAGATCCCTGCGCTGATTCACATCTCGGAAATCGTCGTCATCACCGGCACGGCGCTCGGCACCGTGATCATCTCCACGCCGCCTGTGACGCTAAAAGCCCTGGTCGGGAAGATGCTCGCGTTGCTCAAACCGTCTCCCTTCACCAAGGGCATGTACATCGACGCGCTGAAGATGCTCTTCGAGTTGTTCCAAATGGCGCGCAAGGACGGACTGGTCGCGATCGAAGCGCACATCGAAGACCCGCACAAGAGCTCGCTGTTCTCGAAGTACCCGTCGGTCGCCTCGCACCATCATGCGATCACGTTCTTGTGCGACTCGCTCCGTCTCGTGCTGGTCGGCGGCGTGCCGCCCTTCGACCTCGAGACGCTCATGGACAACGACATCGCGGTGCATCACCAGCAAGAAGCACAAGCGGTCGCCGTGCTGCAGCGCGTGAGCGACGGTCTCCCGGGGATCGGCATCGTTGCGGCCGTGCTCGGAATCGTCGTGACGATGGGGGCGATCGCAGGTCCCGTCGAACAGGTCGGCGAGCACGTCGCGGCCGCCCTGACCGGGACGTTCCTCGGCGTTCTCCTCGCGTACGGGTTCGCGTCGCCTCTCGGGACGAGCGTGGAGAACAACAATGCAGCTGAGGGCCGTTTCTACGAGTTCTTGAAAGCGAGCGTCGTGTCCTTCGCCAAGGGATTCACGCCGATCGTGTCCGTGGAGTTCGCACGGCGGACGATCATCGCGGACTGCCGTCCCTCGTTCACGGAGATGGAAGCCGCGTGTAAGAGCCTCAAGGGCGACAACAAGCAAGCGAAGGCCGCGTAGCCGCGCCGGCGCGCACGCACGAGACACGAGAGCGGAGCCCATGGACGGGAGCAAGAAGGACCGCGAAGTCCCGATTCAAATCATCGTCCGCCGGAAGGGCGGCGGTCACGCCGCCCACCACGGCGGCGCGTGGAAGGTCGCGTTCGCCGACTTCATGACCGCCATGTTCGCGTTGTTTCTCGTGCTGTGGCTCGTGAACCAATCCACCGACGTGAAATCCGCCATTGCCGGGTATTTCGCCGACCCGATGGGACGCGCGAACGAGTTCGGCTCCTCGATCGGCCCGGGCAGCGGCGCGGCGCAGTCGCCCAAACTCCGCACGATGGCCGACGTCGTCGAGTTGCGCAAAGAACTTCTCCGCAACACGCAGCGCGCTCTCGAGCAGCGCATCAACGACATTCCCGAGTTGGCGTCGGTGAAGAACAACATCGAGATCACGATGACCGACGAAGGCCTGCGCGTGCAGTTGCTCGAAGACTCCACCGGTGTGTTCTTCGAAACCGGCAGCGCCATGCCGTCGACCCGCGGGCAGGAAATGCTCGCGATCCTCGGTGCGGAGCTGGGACGCCTCTCGAACCACGTGAACATCGAAGGTCACACCGATGCACGCGCGTACTCCGGTGTGACGGGCTACACGAACTGGGAGCTCAGCACGGATCGCGCGAACACCGCGCGGCGCATCATGTCGGACAGCGGGCTCGAGGACGCGCAGTTGAACCAGATTCGCGGCCTCGCCGACCGCTCCCTGTACGACAAGAAGCACCCGCTCTCCGCGCGCAACCGGCGCGTCGCGATCACCGTGTTGCTGGATACCGCGACGCCGGCGAGCGCGGAGGAAATGGCGGCGATCAAACGCGCGGTCAGCGCGAAGGGCACGCAGTGAGCGCAC
>CAZEPH010000253.1:0-4715 GCA_964514075.1 uncultured bacterium
TGTCGGGGGTGTCCATCGCTTCGACGCCGCGCGGCGCCGCGCGAGCGTGATTCGCCGCGCGCACAACGCACCGCTTCCATCGCCCGTTGGTCTGTGCGTGGACGACGCGGGCACGGTGTACGTCGCGGACTCGTTTCTCCGCGCGGTGTTCACCATCGCGCCCGGAGCGAAGGACGCGCGGCCCGTGGCGTTCCACGGAACCTCGCTGGTGCAGCCGACCGCCGTCGCCCGTGACGCACGCCGCGGCGAAACCTACGTGCTCGACACGGCCGCGCACGACATCAAGGTGTTCGACGATGCGGGGGCCTGCACGCGGGTGATCGGACGGCGCGGCGCGGAGCGCGGTGCGTTCAACTTCCCTGCGTCGTTGTGGAGCGACGGGCGCGGCGCGCTGCACGTGAGCGATGCGTTGAACGCGCGCGCGCAGAGGCTCTCGGCGCAGGGAGACGTCCTCGCGTGTTTCGGGCGCGCGGGCGATGCGCCCGGGGACTTTGCGCGACCGAAGGGCATCGCCTGCGACCGTGCCGGTCGCGTGTACGTCGTCGATGCGCTGCACAGCGCCGTGCAGGTGTTTGATCCCGCCGGCACCTTTCTCCTCGGCTTTGGCTGCCTGGGCCAGGGACCGGGGCAGTTTTGGTTGCCGGCGGGGTTGTTCATCGCGAGCGACGAGACGATCTACGTCGCGGACGCGTTCAACGGACGCGTTCAAGTCTTTCGCGTGGTGACGCCGTGACGCGTGGCGAGCGAGTGGCGATAGGCTGGATACTGGCTGCCGCGTGCACGACGGTGGGCGCGGCGGCGCAGGTGGCCAACACCCCGCACAACCTCTCCGTGAGCGGTCCGGGAGCGATTCGCGCCTCGACGGAGACGGAGGTGTGCGTGTTTTGCCACACGCCGCATACGGCGCAACCGCAGGCGCCGCTCTGGAACCGTCGCACGCCGGCCGCGACATACGTGCCGTACACGAGTTCCACCGGGATCGCACAGCCCGGGCAACCGACAGGTGCGTCCTTGCTCTGTTTGAGCTGTCACGACGGAACGATCGCGCTCGGAGAGGTGATGAGTCGCCCTGGCGTGATCTCGATGGCGGGCGGCGTGACCACGCTGCCGCCGGGCGCGACGAACATCGGCACGGATCTGTCGGACGATCACCCGGTGTCGTTTGCGTACACGGAGCAACTGGCGCAAACCAACGGAGAGCTGACCAGTCCCAGCACGCTCACCGGTCGCGTGCGGTTGGACAATGCAGGACAGATGCAGTGCACCGCGTGCCACGATCCGCACGACGACACGCGCGGGGACTTCCTCGTCGAGACGACGCAGGCGTCCGCTCTCTGCACGACCTGTCACGCAGTGCGTTCGTGGTCCGCTGCGTCGCATACGACCGCCACGAAGACGTGGAACGGCGTGCCTCCCGATCCGTGGCCGCACACGACGTGGACGACGGTTGCGGACAATGCGTGTGAGAGCTGCCACCGCCCGCATACGGCGGGTGGACACGCACGCTCGCTGAACGACGCGGTGGAGGAGAACAACTGCACGACCTGTCACAACGGGAACGTCGCGGCGAAGAACGTGCAGTCGGACATGACGAAACTCTCGGGGCACCCGGTGAGCGCGACCACCGGTGTGCACGATCCGGCGGAGGCGGCCGTGAGTTCCACGCGCCACGTCGAGTGCGCCGACTGTCACAACCCGCACGCGGCGCGCAGTGGACCAGGAGGTCCATTGGCAGGCGTGCGCGGCGTGAACGCATCAGGGGTGGAGGTCGCGGAGGTGACCGCGGAGTACCAGGTCTGTTTCCGCTGTCACGCGGACAGCCAGAATCGTCCGGCCGCGCGTACGGCGCGACAGATTGTGCAGACGAACACGCGACTCGAGTTCGCGCTCGGCAATCCGTCGTATCACCCGGTGGTGGGACCCGGCGTGAATCCGGACGTCCCGAGTCTCCTCCCGCCGTGGACGACGACGAGCGTGATGGCCTGCCTCGATTGCCACAACTCCAACACCGCGCCCCCCGCGGGCGGGACGGGCGCCAACGGGCCGCACGGGTCGACGTATGTGCCGATTCTCGTGCGGCAGTACATTACGGCGGACAACACGTCGGAGAGCAGCACGGCCTATGCGCTCTGCTACGCCTGTCACAGCCGCACGAGCATTCTGGACAACGACAGCTTCAAGGAGCACGACAAGCACATTCGCGGAGAACGCACGCCGTGCAACGTGTGCCACGATCCGCACGGTATCAGCGCGACGCAAGGCACGAGCATCAACAACAGCAAGTTGATCAACTTCGATACGAGAGTGGTGACACCCAACTCGCGCGGCGTGCTGCGCTATGAATCGACGGGCCGGTTTCAGGGGTCGTGCTCGTTGCGGTGCCACGGCGAGGATCACGACGGGGAGTCGTACCCGTAGATCGTCACGGGGCGCGCTTGCCGTGCGGTGCGTCGCCCGGTAGAGTCCAGCACCCATGTCGCTTCGTGCACAAAACCGCATTCTCGCGATCCTGCTTGGGATGCTCACGCTCTTTTGCGTCGCCGCGCTGGCTGTGCCGCAGACGATCTCGGCGACGGGCATCGTGGGTGCATGGTTGCGTGGCGCGCTCCAGGGTGCGATCGGCCCTGTGTCCGCGTGGCTTCTGCCCGTTGTGTTGGCGATGCTTGCAGTCAATCGCTGGCGCGAGTCGTCGGTCGGCTTGCTTGCCTTACGCTGTGCGGTGTTGGTGGCGACCGCGATCGCACTCGCGACCGCGCTGGGATTGTTCAGCGCATGGGGGGGAAGCGCGGGGACGAGCGTTGCGCAGAGTCTCCGCACGTCGATGGGCGTGGTCGGCGCGCACCTGATCGTGTGGGCGAGCGTGCTGGCGATCGGCGTTATCGCGGTGGAAGTCAACTGGCCGCGTCCCGTGGGAGCCACCGCGCGCGGCGTCGCGGCGGGGGGACGCCTCGCGCACGTGCACTCGTTGAACGGGCTCAAGCGCCTGATCGCATGGGCGCGCTCTCTGTCCGCGGACGCCGGCGAGGACGAGCCGGCTCCCAAGCCGCGCCGGACAACGGCTCGCCCACGCACCGAGGCGAACGGCGATGCCGCCTTCGCGGAGATTGCGAAGGAGGTCGCCCAAGCGGTGGCCGTCGAGTCGCTTGCGACGAAGTCCGTTCCGTCGCGCGCGCGCGCGAAGGCCTCGCAAACCACGCTCGGCGACAACTCGCCGGTCGTCGTCTCGAGCGGGGGGAAGGGGCCGGCGGATCTGCCGCCGACCGCGCTCCTCCTGACCTCGCCTCCCAGCAACACGGCACTGGTGGACGAAGCCGCCGTCGCCAGCGCCGGGCAACTGCTCGAACAACGCCTGCGCGACTTCGGCGTCGAAGGCCGCGTCACGCACTGGGAGACAGGCCCGGTGATCACGACGTACGAGATCGAGCCGTCGCCGGGCGTGCGCGTGTCCGCGTTCGCGAGCCGCGGGGACGATCTCGCGCTCGCGTTGCGCGTGGATCGCGTGCGCATCGTGGCGCCGTTGCCGGGGAAGGGGGTCGTCGGCGTCGAGGTGCCGAATCGCAAGCCGGAGATGGTGCGGCTGGGCGACGTCGTCGTGTCGAGTGAGTTCGCAGGCACGAGCGCCGCGCTGCCGCTGCCTTTGGGATACGACACGGGCGGTCATCCGCAATCCACGGATCTCACGAGGATGCCGCACATGCTCGTGGCCGGCGCGACGGGTGCGGGAAAGAGCACGTGCATCAACGCGATGTTGTGCGGACTGCTTCTGAAGCGCCGCCCCAGCGAAATGCGCCTCGTGCTCGTCGACCCGAAGATGCTGGAACTCTCCGCGTATGCAGGCGTGCCGCACTTGCTCATGCCCGTCGTGACGGAAATGAAGAAAGAAGCGCCGCGCGCGCTCCTGTGGCTCGTGCAGGAAATGGAAGATCGCTATCGCCTGCTCGCGGCGCGCGGCGCGCGCAACATCGACAGCTACAACGCGAGCCTGCGCAAGAGCGAGGACGCGCAGCCGCTCCCGTACATCGTCCTCGTGATCGACGAACTCGCGGACTTGATGATGGTGAGCGGACGCGAAGTGGAGGACTCCATCGCGCGTCTCGCGCAGATGGCGCGCGCCGTTGGTATTCATCTCATCGTGGCGACGCAACGGCCGAGCGTGGACGTCATCACCGGGGTGATCAAGGCGAACTTCCCCTCGCGCATCGCGTTTCAGGTGGCGACAAAGGTGGACTCGCGCACGATCCTCGACGTGAACGGCGCGGAGTCGTTGCTCGGCAAAGGCGACATGTTGTTCCTGCCGGGCGGTCGCGCCGATCCGCTGCGCGTGCACGGCGCATACGTGAGCGAAGCAGAAGTGGACGCGCTGACCGCGTGGCTCAAGGAAAACGTGGCCGCGCCGCCGACCATCGATCTCGCGAAGGCGTTGCGCACGCAGAACGAAGGCGAGGCCGGCGGCGAAATCGACGACGACTTGTTCGACGAAGCTGCGCGTCTCGTGCTGACGCATCGTCTCGGGTCCACGTCGTTCTTGCAGCGGCGGCTCAAGGTGGGCTACAGCCGCGCGGGGCGTCTCATGGATTTGCTGGAAGAGCAGGGGATCGTGGGCCCCGCGGATGGCAGCAAGCCGCGCGAGGTGCTGCTGGAGCTCGATGAGTGGATGGCGCGTCGCGCCGCGATGACGGACGACGAGTTGTGACGCGCAGGCGGGTGCCCCTTCG
>CAZEPH010000254.1:0-4715 GCA_964514075.1 uncultured bacterium
ATCGGCGCGTACGAATCCCACGAGCATGTGAAACGTCGTGGTCTTGCCCGCGCCGTTCGGTCCGAGCAGGCCCACCACTTCGCCGGGACGCACCGCAACCGCGACGCCGTCCACCGCGCGCCACTTGCCGTATGCCTTGATCAAGCCCTCGCCGCGCAGGGCGTCGGCCAGAACCGTGCCCGGCGTCTCGTGCCCGGGCGTGTCGATTGCGCGCACGTCAGTCACGTCCGAACGTCCCTTCGATGTCCGTGACGTGCGCGTGCACGTCCGAGAGGATGCGATACGACCGCAGCGATCCGTCGCTCTCGAAGCCGCGACCGGTCAGCGTGGCTCCGTGCCGCGCGACAGACACGGGCGCGTCCGTGGTGAGTCGCTGCGTCGCCGCAATCCAGACCATGCTGTCCGTCCGGACGACCGTTCCGTCTCGGCTCACCACGCGCACGCCTCCTCCGCCTGTCAGATCCTTCGATCGCCGGTTCACCCGCGCCTGCGCCGCGGTCAGCGTCATCTCGCGCCGCCCGCCGGGCCCGAAGACCTCGATCACGGGGCGTGTGATACGCACCCATCCGGTGTTGCGCTCCTCGACCGCGCGCTCGCCCCGCATGTTCCACCGCATCACGCCCGAATCGCTCTCGGCGCACGTGAACGACTCGATGACTTGATCCGGAATGTCCGGCTCACGCGCCTCGTTCACCGAGCCAAACTGGCCGCATCCCGCGACGACGGCAGCGAGAAACGATCGTGCCACCAGACCCACTGCGCGAGATCGCGCCGCACCAGCACGTCCAGATGACGCGCGAGCACGCGCGTCGTCCGATCGCGGTGTCCCGGCACGGCCGCGATCGGTGGCGAGATCGTCGCCATGAGCGCCTGTTCGCCCGTGCGCCGCACGGTGCACGCGAGCAACGCGGCCCTCGCGCGTTCCGCCAGCACGACGGGTCCGCGCACGGCAGGGGCCGGCAGCCCCACGAACGTCGCGGCACTCCGTGCTCCCCGCACGCGTTGATCGAACGCGATCCCCAGCACCCCTCCGTGTGACGTCCAGCGTACGACCTCCTGCAGTGACGTGCCGCGCGGAAAGACGCGGATGCCCGCATCTTCGCGCAGCTCGCGCAGCATGTCATCCCAGACGGGATCGCGCATTGGCCGCGTGAGGAGGCCCACGCGGTATCCCGCACGCGCGAGCGCGACCGGGATCAACTCCCACGGTCCGTGATGAGCGCTCGCGATCACCGCGCCCCGCCCGCCATCGAGTGCCGCATCCAGATGCGGTCGGCCGTCGATCGCGATGCGCGGCCACTCGCCGTGCAGGACATCCGCGAGGTTCTCGCCGAGCCGCCGTCCAACAAGCGTCGCACAGGCACGGACATCCTTCGATGCGAGGCGTCCGCCGGTCGCGTGGTCGATCTGGAGTATCGACCGGCGTGCGCTCGCGCGAAACACGCGCGGGAGACATTCTCCGGCCATCGCTCCCGCGCGCAGGGCAATGCCGCGCGTGGAACGGCGTGCGGCGAATCGTACGACGCGCGCGAGCGCGTGCGCGACGGCATGACGCAGCGGGCGGGTTGCGCGGCGCAGATGCACGCTACTCAACGTGCGCGGGAGGGGTCAAGCGTGCGGCTACCGCACACCCGCGGCCAGGCAATCGTGCAGGTGCACCACACCCACGACGCAGCGCGCGTCGTCGACTACGATGAGCGCCGTGACCGGACCGCGCAGGTCGTCCTCCATTCGCTGAATCGCGGACGCCACCAGAGCATCCGGTTCGATCGTGCGCGGGGTGGTCGTCAACGCTTGGCCGACCGTGAGCGCGAAGATATCTGGCGTCGAGAGGAGCAAGCGCTTGAAGTCGCCGTCGGTGAGCACACCGAGCAGGCCGCCGTCGTCTCCGACGATCGTCGTCAGGCCGAGGCGCTTCTCCATGATCTCCTGAATCGCCTCGCGCAGCGGAACGTCTGCACGCACGCGCGGCACCGCGGAGCCGTCATGCATCACGTCCGCGACGCGCAGGAGCAATCGCCGCCCGATCGCGCCGCCGGGATGCACGAGGGCCAGATCGTCGGGACTTAGGCCGCGCCGCGTGAACGCACCCACTGCGAGCGCATCACCGAGCGCGAGTGCGGTGATCGCGCTGATCGTCGGCACAGCCTCGAGAGGCCCCGCGTCCCCGGCGAAACCCGTTTCGAGCGTGATGTCGGCCAGCGCCCCCAGTTGCGACGTGTGCGACGACGTGATCGCGACGAGACACGCGCCGCGTCGACGCAACGCGGGCAGCAACGCGGCGAAGTCGTCCACCTCGCCGCTCTTCGAGACGACGATCGCAACGTCGTTCACGCTCACGATGCCGAGATCGCCGTGCAGCGCCTCCACCGGGTGCAGGAACACGGCGGGCGTACCCGTGGAGGTGAGCGTCGCCGCGATCTTCCGCGCGACGATCCCGGACTTCCCGAGTCCCGTCGTCACGGCTTTGGTCCCCGGTCGCAGCAGGGCATCGAGAACGCGATCGAACGCGTCGGCGAGTCCGTCGTCCAAAGCGGGCGCGAGCCGCGCGAGCGCACGCGCTTCCTCCTCGATCACGCGGCGCGCCGCGACGCGCGCGGCGCTGGCGCGGGTGTCCGAGGCTTGCATCATCTCCCCTTTCTCGCACCGCCGACGCGTACGCCGACGAACGCGGAGGCGACGTCGGTCCATCGTCTCTGCGCGCGCAGCGTGCGCTCGACCAACTCCCGCAATGCCCCCTCCCCTCCGGCGCGGCGTAACACGATGCGCGCGGCGCGGCGCACCTCCGGCACCGCGTCGGCCACCGCGACGGGCGCCCCCACAACGGCGAACGCCGCCAGGTCCTGCAGATCGTCACCGAGGAACGCTACGTCTCGTATCGGCACGTCGTGGCGCGCGGCCACGTCGCGAATGAGCGATCCCTTGTCCAGAACGCCTGCGTGTAGTTCCACGCCCAGCTCGCGCGCGCGGATGTCGACGGGGACGGAGACCTTGCGCGACATCCACACGATCGGAATGCCGGCGGCACGCGCGAGTCCCACCGCGAGCCCGTCGAACGCGTTGAACGACCGCAGCTCGCCCGTTTCCGTGACGACGATGCGCCGGTCTGTCACCACACCGTCCACGTCCGAGACGATCAAACGGACGCCGCGCAACACGCGATCGCCGTCAGCGCGCGGCATGTGCGGCGTCGAGCGCGGCCCGATGCACGGCGAGCAGCGAGCGCAGCATCGGCTCCACCGCGTGCAGGGGCAACATCGTCTCGCGATCGGAGAGGCCGTTCGCGGGATCCGGGTGGGTCTCGAAGAACAGCGCATCCACGCCCACGGCCACAGCTCCGCGCGCCACGGGCTCCGCGAACTCCCGGCCCCCGCGCGTCTCGCGTCCGCCGGGACGCTGCTGCGAGTGCGTGACGTCGTACACGACCGGCCATCCCGTCTCGCGCATGATCACGAGAGAACGCATGTCCACGACCAGATCGCCGTATCCAAACGACGCGCCGCGCTCGGTCACCATCACGCCGCCCGCTCCCGCGCTCGCCGCCTTTTCCGCCGCGAGAGCGATGTCCGCCGGCGGCAGGAACTGTCCCTTCTTGATGTTCACGACCTTTCCCGTCGCTCCCGCGGCACGGAGCAATTCCGTTTGGCGGCAGAGAAACGCCGGGATCTGCAGGCAATCGAGCACGTCGCTCGCGGCGGGGATCTCCTCGCGGCAGTGCACGTCGGACAGGAGCGGCAACCCGGTCGCCTCGCGCACGTCGCGCAACACGGCCAGGCTCTCCTCCATGCCGATCCCGGTGAACGACGAGAGTGACGAGCGATTCGCTTTCGTATAAGACGCCTTGAACACGACCGGCACACCGAGCCTCTCGCCGATGCCGCGCAACTCGTCGGCCACGCGCAGGCACAGTTCACGCGACTCCACGACGCACGGCCCCGCAAGGATGGCGAATGCGTCGCGCGGCGCGGGCCCGCCGATCTCCACCGAGCGGATGCGGACGGCGCGACGTGCGCCGCTACGCACAGCTCACCGTCTCCGCCCCATGTTCCGCGTGCGAGAGCGCCGCAGCGAGAAACGCCGTGAAGAGCGGATGCGGCGTGGCGGGACGCGAACGTAACTCCGGGTGGAACTGCACGCCCACGAACCACGGATGATGCGCGAGTTCGACGATCTCCACGAGGTTGGTGCCGGGATTGACGCCGGTGATGCGCAGCCCCGCGCGATCCAGCGTCTCCGCGTAGCGCGGGTTGAACTCCAGGCGGTGCCGGTGCCGCTCGCGCACGTGCGATGCCTCGTAGGCGGTGGCGGCGTGCGAGCGGGGCGCGATCGCACAATCGTACCCGCCGAGCCGCATCGTGCCGCCCTTGTCCGTCGTCGGCTCCTGGCCGTCCATGTAGGTGATCACGGGGTCGGGCGTCGCGTCGTTCACTTCGATCGAATGCGCTTTGCGCAGCCCGCCAAGCGAACGCGCCACCTCCACCACCGCGCACTGCATCCCCAGGCAAATCCCGAAGAACGGGATGCGCGCTTCACGGGCATGACGCACGGCGTCGATCATCCCGTCGATGCCGCGATCGCCGAAACCGCCGGGGATGAGGATGCCGTGCATGCCGGCCAGAAGCGCGTCCGCGCCGTCGCGTTCGACGTCCGTGCTCTCGATCCACGAGACGCACACGCGCGCGTTGTTTGCCGCCGCGCCGTGCGTGAGCGATTCG
>CAZEPH010000255.1:0-4701 GCA_964514075.1 uncultured bacterium
GCATTCAACATGCCCGGCGCTCCGACGATCGAAACGTCGACGATCACGGCGAACGGCATCGGCGTGCGTCTGGCGATCAGCAGCGCGGTAGTGCGCGGCAACACGATCACCGAGAACGTGCAGTACGGCCTGGCGGGGGAGAACGCCGAGGGCGCCCAGATCGGCCAGAGCGGACAGCCGAACACATTCGGGGGGAACGGCCTGGCGAACGTCGCCAACCTCACGAACACCGACGTCCTGCGCGCCGGATACAACTTCTGGGGCACGGAGGTGGAGGATCAACTCGCGTCGACCGTGTCCGGCTCGGTGGACTACTCCCCGTTCTACAACGCGGCGCTCTCGTTTGCCTTCGCGTCGACCAGTTACGGGACCTTGACGAGCGACACCGCGTGGCTCGGCGCGCGCTGGCTTCGCGGGGACGTCGTCGTTCCGGCGAACGTCTCGCTCACGATCGGCGCCGGCGCGCGGATCACGGCATGGTCGTCGCGCACGGCGTCGGACGCCGCGGGCGGCGTGGCCGTGCGTCCCGACATCCTCGTATACGGCAAGTTGTACATCGGATCGCCGAGCGGCTCGCGCGTGCGGATCACATCGGACGCGGCGCTTCCGTCGTCGGGCGATTGGGGGTTCATCCGGTTCTTCTCCGGCGCGTCGAGCACGGACAGCATTGTGAACACATCGATCGACGGGTGGAGCGGAATGCGCGTCGACGGCACAGCGCCCGCTCTCGGGAACGACTCGCTCGCGGCCGGCGTGGACACGACGCTGCGCTGCGGCACGAGCAGCATCAAGGGGCGAGCGTCTGTCGTCGTGCGCGCGCCTGCGGGCGGTGTGGGCGTCGCACTCAGCGGCGGGGCGCCGTCGATCGTCGCGTGGACCCTCACCGGCGGTGCAATCGGTCTCTCACTGTCGGGCACGACCACCGCGACGCTCGATCAACTCGTCGTCGCGGACGCGGACACGTCGATCGTCGTGAGCGGCTCCGCGGCGCCGCGCATGACGAGTGCGCACCTCACGCCCCAGCGCGTCGGGTGTGCGATACGCGGCACGGCCGCGCCGCTCCTGCAAACGAGCGTGCTGCAGCACGGCGGCAGCGGCGGCGGCATCGGCGTCTACGTGCAATCGGCGGGCACGCACGCGGACCTGGGTGGCGGCGCGCGCGGATCGCTCGGGCAGAACGTCCTCAAGGGGTACGCGGGGGCCTCCTCCGCGCAATACACGGCGTACATGAACGTCGGAACGAGCGCGGACACCCTCTATGCGCACGGCAACTACTGGGGCACCCCGGATACCACGCTGATCGCAGACAGGGTATTCGACCACGCCGACGACGCTCTCGCCGGCTACGTGCGTTCGAGTGGAGCGCTGACGTTCGACACGGCCGCGCGCACATGGTCCGTGACCGCGTCGCGCGACGGCGGCGTGCGCCTGGTGATCGGAGGCATCGCGTCCGAGGCCGCGCGCGTAAACGTGTGGCGGGCTCCGTTGGCGGACGGAGGGGCGCCTCCTCAGTGGCCCACCGCTTACTCGTTGGTGGGACAGGCCACGCTCACGTCACGCGGGACGGCTGTCTTCGTCGATGCGACCGCGGATCTCGGGCGCGGCTACTCGTACGTCGTGACATCGGAAGAGCGGGTTCCTCTGGCGGAAACGCGCATCGCGTCCGGTGCACGCGTCTTCGCCGTGCACGCGAGCCGCGGAGCCGTCGTGCTCGACCTCCCGCAGGCTGCCGAGGTGCGGGTCGACGTTCTGGACGTCGCGGGCAGGCGCGTCGTGCGTCTCGCCGGCGCACGAATGACGGAGGGACGGCACACGTTGGATCTCGCGTCGCGCGTTCCGGCTGGGGTGTACGTGGCCGAGGCGACCGTTGCGACCGAGCGGCGCCGCGTGCGCCTTGTGATTCCCTAGGTCGTCGTCCGCGCGAACCGGCGCGGCAAGCGCAATGCGACGCGGCGCAGATCCCCCCGCGTCCACACACGGTTTTCGGTGACGATGCGCGAAATGAGTCGCGCCGGGATCAACTCGAAGTACACGTTGCGCACATCTACTCCGTCGAGCCGATCGCCCAATTCCCCCGGCGCGTGTTCTTCGAGGACCACCGGCGCCATCGCGCGCGGCAACACTTTGTGCGAATCCGCCAGCACGATGGTCGGCCGGCGCATCCGGTGCGCGGCAAGGGCCAGCGCGTAGCCGCCGATCTTGCACACCGCTTCGTCCTCCGTGAGCCGGTCGGTTCCGAGCAGGACGGTCGCGCGCTCATCGAGCAGCCCGGGGAGCGCCGCATCGGCCACGAGCGTGACGCGCACTCCAGAGCGCGCGAGTTGCTGCGCGAGCAGGCGTCCTTCGCCGCGGGGCCGCGATTCCCCCACGAGAACGACCGGCGCTCGTCCGGCCTCATGCGCGGCAATCACCGTCGCACGCACCGCGTCGCTGAACGAGAGCGTCGCGATCGTTCCGCCAAGAGGCAGGCGACACGCCGCGCGCGCCGCGATCGCCGCGGGAGCGAGCGCGAGGTGCTCGGACTCCGCGCGCAAGACGGCGGTGGGATCGCTCGCCTCGCGCAGTGCACGCGCCAGCCGGTGACCGCACGCGAACGCCGGGCGCGCATGCGCGAATCCGCGGGCGGCTTCGCGGGCGGCGTCCGGGTCGAGAGATAAGAGAGCGGCGACGAGGTCGCGTGCGATCGCACTCGCCCCGCGATCGCGATCGGCGATCAGATCGTTCAGCCGGGTGTCGTCGGTCATCCGGCCACCGTACGAATGCGGCCGCCGTTGCGCAAGGGACACTGCTACCGAAGGCACCGCACCTTGTGCTACTCTGCGCGTCTTGGCCATATCGGACGTCATCGCAGAACCCGGAGGTGCGCGTGAAAATTCAAGTGACCGACAAGGCCTACTCCGACCTGTCCGTCGATCTCGCCGTCGTCGGCGTGTACGCCGACGGGACGCTCGCGCGCGCCGCGCGCCAACTAGACAAGGCGCTCGGCGGTCACCTCGCGCGGGCCGCGCGTGAGGAGATGAAGGGAGCCGTCGGAGAGAGCGTGCTCGTGCACACGCTGGGGCTGGTGCGACCGAAGCGTGTGCTGCTCGTGGGCCTCGGTGCAAAGACGGCGCTCGATGCGCAGGCGGCACGCTCCGCGGGCCTGTGCGCGGGCCGGACCGCTCGTGCCACGAAGGGTACACGCCTCGCCTGCGCGTTCGTGGACGAGTTCGCTCCGAGCGCGCGTGCTCTCGCGGCGCGCGCCTGCGTCGAAGGCGTTGTGCTCGGCACCTACTCGTTCACGAAGTACTTCACAGACGGCCGCGCGTCGAAGCCCGCGGACACGCTGGTGCTCGCGGCTGGCGGCGACACTCGGACAATCGCGCGCGAGGCTGAGCGCGGCCGCGTCATGGCGGAAGCGAGTTGCTTCGCACGCGACATGATTGCCGAGCCCGCGAACGTGATGACCCCGCAACGCATGGCGGACATCGCGCGTCGCTTTCGCGGCGTGGCGGTGCGCGTGTACGACGAGCGCGCGATCGAGCGGATGGGCATGGGCGCACTGCGCGGCGTGTCGATCGGCAGCGCGAAGCCGCCGCGGTTCATTCGGATCCTCTATCGCCCGGCGGGCGCGGCGCGCAACGCGCCCATCGATTTCGCATTCGTGGGGAAGGGCATCACGTTCGACAGCGGCGGCATCAACCTGAAGCCGACCGAGGGTATCGCGAAGATGAAGTACGACATGTCCGGTGGCGCGGCCGTGCTTGCCGTGATGCGTGCGCTTCCGCAGCTCAAGCCGAACGTTACCGTTCTCGGGTTGATCCCGTGTACCGAAAACATGCCGAGCGGCAGCGCCACGAAGCCGGGCGACATCCTCCACACGCTCGCGGGCAAGACCGTCGAAGTGGAGAACACCGACGCGGAAGGCCGCCTCATCCTCGCGGACGCGCTGGCATACGGGGTGAACGAAGGCGCACGGGCGCTAATCGATGTCGCGACGCTCACCGGTGCGGTGCTCATCGCGCTCGGACGCGGTGCGGCGGGGCTCATGAGCAACAACGACGACCTCACACAGACCGTGCAATCCGCGGCGGACAAAGCGGGCGAGCGCTTCTGGCGACTCCCGCTGTACGACGACTACCTGCAGCAAACAAAGTCGGAGATCGCCGACCTCAAGAACACCGGTGGACGCGATGGCGGAACCATTACCGCGGGATTGTTCCTGCAGGAGTTCGTGTCGGGTCGCCCGTGGGTGCACATGGACATCGCAAGCACCGCCTGGTCGGACGCGCAAACGCCGATGTTCTCGAAGGGGCCCACGGGGTTCGCTGTGCGCACGCTGCTCAACGTGGCGATGGACGCGTCGTCCGCGCGGCCGCGCCGCGCGCGCCGCGCGGCCGCCGCACCGCGCCGGACCGCGCGCCGCCGCCGGGCGTAGTTCGCCGTCAGAGCAGTGGCACACTCTGCATCCCGCGCGCCGCACAGCCTCGCGCTGTACGAGGACTTCGTTGCGACGACCGGTGAGATGCAGCGCCTCCTGCGTCTCGCCGAGCGCGTTGCGCGCACCGAGAGTACGGTGCTCATCACGGGCGAGAGCGGTACCGGCAAGGAACTGATCGCACGATGGATCCACTACTCGAGCCCGCGATGGGAAAAGCCGTTCGTCGCGGTGAATTGCGGTGCGATCCCCGAGTCGCTCGTGGAGAGCGAGCTGTTCGGGCA
>CAZEPH010000256.1:0-4688 GCA_964514075.1 uncultured bacterium
CGGGGCAGGGTGATCTCACAGGTCGTATAGAGATCCGGTACGCTCTTGATCGACGAGATACGACTCGGACAAGTGCAGAAGGAAACCGGCAGCGCGCGCCGTCTGGACATGAACGCAACGTTCTCGGATCTCGGCAACGTCGCCGTGAATTATTTGCGAAAGGACGCGAACTTCCTGTCGATCGGCAACACGCAGGGAAGCGGCACGACCGAGCGCAATACGCACGTCAACGCGTCACTCCGCGGGGAGCGCTTCCTACCGAACTGGGGCTTCCAGATCCCCGTGTCGTACGACTGGCTGGATCGCACGGGCACGCCGAAGTTCGTCCCGGGATCGGACGTGCGCTACAACGCGGCCCTCTCGAAGCGCGCAATCTCCCGGTCGGGATCGCGCAACATCAGCCTGTCGATGAGCCGTGCGGGATCGCGGCGCGGCATCCTGCGGTACACGCTCGACGCACTCACCTGGAATGCGTCGATGCAGGATCAGCGCAATCTCTCGACGACGCTGCTGGATTCGTCGCGCACGATCAACGGCGCGCTGAACTACCGCGTCTCGGCGCTGCCGACGAAGAGCGGCGGGCAGGGGCAACTCCTCCTTCCGCCGATTCCGATCGGACGCTTCCTCGGCGTTGCGTTTCCGCGACTCCGCACGTCGACGCTGCGCGTCCTGCCGACGTCGGTGACAGTCGGGGTGTCGGGGCTCTCGTCGAGCCGGGTGTCGCGTTCGCGCGACGCGGCGGCGGACACGCTCGGTCCCGCTCGCTCGTCGTACTCGAAGACGGCTCGCATGAACGCCAATTTCGAGTTCTCCCCGTTCGACGATCTGCCGCGACTCAGCCTCGGGATGACGAGTGACCGCGACATCGTGACGCCGGAGGGTCACTCCATCCCGATTCTCGGCAACACGGGCCGCGAGATCGGATCCACCCGGTCGTTCAACGTCAGCTACGATCCCGGATGGCTGAATGTCTTCAACGTGCGCGCGGACTTCAACAGTTCGTCGCAGCTGGACGCGCGCCAGTCCTTGCGCCTGAGCACAGACTCCCCGTCCGATCGCGTCGTCGCCGTGGCGAACAACCAGGGCTTCTCGCTCTCGGGATCCATTCCGCTGCAAGTGATCTTCGCGCGGCCGAACCTGCGCCGCCTCACGCCGCCGCCCGTGAAGGTGCAGCGCGACAGCACGTCGTCGGACAGCACCGCCGCGAAGCCGAAGGAGCCGGGAATCGGAGCGATGACCCGGATGCGTCTCTTGCTGACAAACGTGGTCACGTTCACGACGCTCAACGTCCGGCACAATGACGATCGGTCGAGCCGATACTCCCGCGTGAACGGCGTGCCGGGCGCGGCGTATCGTTACGGCTTCACGCGATCGCTCCCGGACGACATCGAGCTGCTCGATGGAGCGCAGGTCGCACTGCGCGTGGCGAAGAGGGACCAGGTCTCGACGACCGCAACCGTCCTGCAGACGTTCCGTCTCGACCTGAGCTACTCGCGCGACACCGACAACGCGTTCACCGACGGGTTGGGGTATCCGAGCCGTGTGACCACGTGGCCCAACATCCGCGGATCGATCATCGGCTTGGACAAGCGCTTCGGACTCAATAAGAAGATCACGAGCCTGCAGATCGATGGATCGTATTCGCGCACCTCGAACGTCCGGTTCAAGGCGAACGGGATCGACAAGCAAAGCGACGCGCTCTCGAGCCAATGGTCACCGCTGTTCCGCGTGCGCGCGAACTGGCGCAGCGGCCTGGTCACGACCGTCTCCTCGGAACGCTCGACGTCCTCGCAGTTGAACACGTTTACCGAAACCGGTGAGCAGCGATCGGTGGACAAGACGCGGAAGCACTCGCTGGATCTCACCAAGACGTTCTCGCCCTCGGGCGGCCTGCGGTTTCCCTTCCTGAAACCGATCAAACTGCGCAACCCGCTCTCCACGAGCATGAACTTCGAGTGGCGCGAGTCGTTGAGTCAATACGAAGCCACCGGGCAGCCGCCCGTGACGGAGTCCAAGCTGCACAGCTGGACGCTCACATCCACCGCGGGGTACACCGTGGGGCGCGACATCAACTCGTCGTTCCGATTCGTGATGCAGAGGCGCTACAACGACAAGCAGGCGTTGGAGAACCGCCGCGTGGAAGTGAGCTTCGCGCTCACATACTTGTTCCAGTGATCCGCCGCGCCGCTCTGCTCGTGGTGCTGTGCCTCGCGTGTGCTGGGTGCAGTGGGCACGATGCGTCGGCGGCGCGCAAGCTGCGCGTGCCGTTCGATGCCGCACGCGCATTCGCTCTTCTCGAGCGCCAGGTTGCATTCGGTCCGCGCGTGCCAGGCACCGCCGCGCACGACTCCTGCGCCGCGTATCTCCTCGAGCAGCTGCGCGCGGTGGGGGACAGCGTGTGGACGCAGTCGTTCACCGGGCAGATTGCCGGCACGGAATGCATCATGACGAATCTGCTCGCCGCGCAACGGCCGGCAGCGCCCACGCGGGTCATGCTCCTCGCGCATTGGGATACGCGGCCGTGGGCGGACGAGGATCCGGACCGGGCGCAGCGCCGCACACCGGTCATCGGAGCGAACGACGGCGCGTCCGGCGTGGCGGCGATTCTGGAGATGGCGCGCGTCTTGAAGGCGGCGGCACCGTCCATCGGAGTGGATATCGCCCTGGTGGACGGCGAGGACTTGGGCTCCGCGTCCGCACCGCAGTTGTACTCGCAGGGAGCACGCGCTCTCGTGCAATCGCCGGAGTTTCGCCGTCCGGCGCTCGCGATCCTGTTCGATATGGTCGGCGACGCGCAGCTCACGCTCCTGCGAGAGGGGCGATCCTGGGAAGCCGCGCCGCGGCAGATGCGCGACCTGTGGGCCATCGGCCGCGCCCAGTATCCCGCCGTGTGGCTGGATCAAACCGGGCCCAGCCTGATCGACGACCACGTGCCTTTCATCGAGGCGGGGATTCCAGCCATGGACATCATCGACTTCGCCTACCCCTATTGGCACACGATCCAGGACACCCCCGATAAGTGCAGCCCGGCGAGCCTCGAAGCCGCGGCCCGGCCCGTTCTGACCTACCTCTATTCGCTCAAGTAGTGGTCGCGTCATAGATTCCGCTTGAAACACCGGAGCCTGCGGCGTACTGTCCGCAGGTTGGAGTGGGCGCAGGAACGTCCACTCTAGTTGCTATTGGTGTCCGGCTGGTCTGCCCGGGCGAGAGGAGACGAGCGGAGGGACGGGACTCAGCAGAGCGTCCGAGAACAGTCGGTCGCCTATCCGGGGGCGCGGCACCCTTCGGCCTGCGTCCCTTTTGCGTCTCACGAACCCCGACTCACCGCGCGAAAGGAGAGCGATGGAGGACCTGCGAGAGAAAATCCGCGGCATCGCCGACCAGGTTCTCGAATCGCGCGGCATCTGGCTCGTCGACGTGGAACTCGCGCCGACCGGACGCCGACTGGTCGTCCGGGTCTTCCTGGACAAACCCGGAGGCGTGACGATCGGTGACTGTGCGTCCGCGAGTCGTGCTCTGGAAGACGCGCTCGACACCGAGGACGCGATTCCGGGGAGCTACTTCTTGGAGGTGTCGTCTCCAGGACTCGAACGGCCGCTGCGTCGGCCGACGGAGTACGAGTACTTCACGGGACGGCGCGTCCGCGTCGTCGTGCGGACGCCGGTGGACGGAGCGAGCGCGCTGACGGGCGAGATCGTCGAGGCCACGCCGGCGATGGTTGTCCTCAAGAAGGACGATGCCTCGCTTCTGTCGTTGCCGTTCGAGCAGATCGCCTCCGCTCACTTGGACGCGGAGTTGTGGGCCAAGCCGGATCGCCCGCGCACGAAGCGCGGGAAGATGGGTCGCAAGAAAGCGCACGCGCGCGGATGAGAGGACGGGGACGGCGATGAACTACGAGATCCAGGAAGCCCTGGGACAAATCGCGCGGGAGAAGAACGTCCGCCCGGAGCAGGTCTTGGAGACCCTCCAGGCCGGTCTCGTCTTGGCGGCGAAGAAGAAGTACGGCCTGAACGCCAACATCGAGGTGACGTTCGACGCGAAAGCCGGCCTTCGCATGTTCCTCAGGAAAGCGATCGTCGAGACGGTGACCGACCCGCAGCTGGAATCCACGCTGGCGGAGGCGCAAGCGCACGAGCCTGGTGCGCAGGTCGGCGGCGAACTCGTGATCCCGCTTCCTATCGAGCACTTCGGACGCAATGCGATCCTCGCGACGAAGCAGGTAGTGAATCAGCGCGTGCGCGAGCTGGAACGGGACCGCGTGTTCAGCGAATACCACGAGCGCATGGGGGAGATCGTCCGCGGCACCGTGCAGCAGGTGGATCGCGGCAACGTCATCGTGAAGCTGGACGATCGCTCCGAGGGGATCCTCCCGGTGCGCGAGCAGATTTCACGCGATCACTACCGGCAGGGGGACTACGTGCGGGCGTACGTTCTCAGCGTGGAGAAGTCCACGAAGGGTCCGCAGGTGGTGCTCTCGCGCACGCACCCGGACTTTCTCGTGAAGCTGTTCGAGAGCGAAGTCCCGGAGATCGCCGAAGGCGTGGTGCAGATTCGCGCGGTGGCGCGCGAGCCAGGAACACGTTCGAAGATCGCCGTGCACTCCGGCGACGAGCGCATCGATCCGGTCGGCGCGTGCGTGGGCATCAAGGGGTCGCGCGTGCAATCGGTGGTGCGCGAACTGTCGGGCG
>CAZEPH010000257.1:0-4659 GCA_964514075.1 uncultured bacterium
CCCTGCTCCGCCCGTCGTCAGGAGTACGCCGTCATTCGGCCACTGACGAACACCGGCATCGTCGACTCGCTGAGCGTAGATCTCGACGTCGGCGAGAGTCCCGACGTTCCTCCAGTCGGTCCACGCCACGATGGCGCCGCCGTTTCCGTCCGACACCATGTTCAGGTCGTCTTGGGTTCCAGACGCCGTGCAAACGGGAACGCCATTGAGAGACCATACCGGCGCCTGATCCACACGTTGGGCGTAGATATCGCTGGCACCGCTGCGAGTGTCTTTCCACGCGACGATTACGCCGCCGATTCCGTCGCGGATCATGCGTAGGTCGTCCTGGTTGCCCGAAACGTCGGACAACGTGTATTCCGCGGCAAAGTCCAACGAGGCGAAGGTCCGCAATAAGTACGTGTTTGTAGCAAACTGCACATCTTGCCGCGAGTAGGCGATGAGTGCGCCACCGCCCGAATCGGGAAGAATCGCAAGGCTTGTGACCGAGCACCCCCCGCAGTGGAGTGCGCCGCCCGATGCAGTAGCCGCACCGAATGCGTCCAGATGTTGTACGACGATGCCGCTGATCTGCGGGAGAGAACTGCTCAGTGCGATGAAGACACCGCCATTGTCGTCGGATGAAACCGCCACACCCCAGTTGTCCGTGAGCGAGGCGGATGGTGGCAGGAGCGAAACATTGGTTTCCCATAAGACCGTTCCGGAGGCGTCGATTCGACGCGCGAGAAGTTGGTCGAGGCGCGGGTCCTTCGCATCGAAAACAGAGAATACGATGATGGCGCCGCCGGCACCGTCCCCAACTGCTTGCGGGTACGATTCTGCAGCATATGCAATTGGTGGAGTGCCGGTGAGCACGCCGTCGGGTTGCCATTGCGCCGTGCCAAACGAATCCAATCGCTGCGCGTAGATCCTTGCTTGTCCGTCTCTCGCATCCATCCACGTGATTACGGCTCCGTTGGTCCCGCTCGAAGTGAGGGACGGTGCTTGCTGCGAGCCGGTAGCAGTGCACACCCCTGTTCCGCCCGGCTCCCATTGTGCGCTCGTCCGCGACGGGCATATCAATAGGGCCAAGCTGCAGGCGATCCATACCGTGCGTAGTGTCATAATGGCTTCCGGTCGCAGCTACTTCAGCAAGACCATCTTCCTCGTGTCGACGAAGCCACCCGCGCGCATGCGATAGAAGTACACACCTGACGCGACGCGCGCCCCGCGATCGTCGTCGCCGTTCCACTGCACCGACCACGTGCCCGCATCGCGGTGTTCGTTCACGAGCTCGCGGACGACGCGACCGGCGACATCGTAGATGGTGAGGGCCACGTCGGCACCGCCGCGCGGGACGTCGTACGAGATCGTCGTGACGGGGTTGAACGGATTGGGGACGTTCGCGTGGAGTGCGAACTCGGTCGGGACCGGAGACTCACCGATCGCAGTCGCGGCACTCGCGCCGATGACGAACGGCGAGAGCGTCTTCGTTATTCCGCAGACCACATTGGCGTGGGTGTCGAGGTCGCTCGTGATGTCTTCCCAGCCCGGGGGCGTCGCGTTCGTGTCGTAATGGAGAATCCGCAGGTCGGTTTCCGGGACCGTGAGCGCGCGCTCGTCGTAGTTGATACAAACCTCGATCTGGCCCGAAAAATTCGCGGTGGTCGATAGACTGTAATAGTGTCCATCGCCGATTTGGAAACCTGCAGGAGGCTGCTGTCCGGACGACTCAATCGCGAGGTTGGTTCGCCCTTCCACCGAAACGTACGTGAATGTCACTTGGACCGGCGCGGCGCCCGTGCCGGGGTCGACCGGAGACACGCTCACGTTGCTTCCTACGGGAGTATTCGGGAAGAGGACCGCAACCTCGTTGGAAAGCAACCCGGGGTTGCAATGACTATCAAACGCGCGCACCGCAAAGTACGTGTCGGCTAACGGAGGACCGAAGTTGATGGTGTAGGTCGTGTCGTACGCGGTATCGAAATAGCAACCGATGCCGCAGCCCGTCGATCCGGGTTGGTTTCCGGAGTAGATCGACCACGTACCTTGCAGATCGGGCGCGGTTCTATTCCACGTCAGCGTGACGGTGTTTCCGACCAACTGCGCCGTGAGTTGGGGTGCCGCGGGTACGATGTTGTCGACTGATCGTCCGTAGGCGATGTTCGATTCCTCGGTGGTAAGGTAGGTGCCGAGTACTTTGAATTGATGCCCGAATGGGTCGTTGCACGCCGAATCGGCGAGCGTCGGTACGGTCAGACTGTACGAACTTCCGCCGTTGTCCCAGACCAAACCCATGTAGGTCCACGTACCCCAGTCGTCGCGGTACACGTCATAGTAGTAGTACGGTGTCGGCGGGTTGCCGTTGTTCCAGCGAACGTTGACATGACCTCCCTGATCGCTGGGCACATCTACGACGGATGTGACAATGGGCTCGGGGTGCCCCCAAGAACCGTCGGCATCGACGCGCTGCGCATAGATATCTCCGGAGGTCGAGTTCCGCATGTCCTGCCACGCCACAACCAAACCGCCGGAACCATTCGAAACTGCAACTGGACCCCACTGGAAGTCCGGCGCCGTCGATACGGCGACACCGTTTGTCGACCACAACTTCGCGCCAAAGTTGTCGATTCGTGTGGCGTAGAGGTCCGCTACGTCGATGTCGGTTCTATAGTCCGACCAGGCGACCAACGCTCCTCCGAAGCCGTCTTCGACGATTGCAAGTGCGTTGTCATACTGGGCATTCGCGACGGTACACAAAGCGACGCCATTGGGAGTCCAGAGTGGAGTGCCCGAGGAGTCGATCCGTCGTGCGAAGACCTGTCCGTACAGCGGGTCGCTACGATAGTCCAGCCACGCGACGATCGCTCCTCCCGCAGCATCGGACGCGATGGAGATAGTTCTTTGATTGCCGGTTTGAACGCACAGCGCGACACCGTCGATGGGACCCAGGGGCGTGCCGGCACTATTCACACGACCGGCGTAGACGTCGCATTGGAGGTTTCGCCAATCCATCCACGCGACGATCGCGCCACCAGCCCCGTCAGAAGTGATGACAGGGTGATCTTGGCTTTCGGGGGCGCCGCAAAGCGGGACTCCGTTCGCGTTCCAGAGTACGGTCCCGGATGAAGTGACGCGTTGCGCGAGAATGTCCAGATTGTTGCCAAGATGGCTATCTTCCCATGTGATGACAGCGCCCCCGGCACCGTCGGTGGCGATCGCGGGAAAACCTACACTCCCAGTGACCGAATTGCTTATCGCGACGCCGTCGGCGGCCCACATGGGATTCCCCAGCCCGTCGATTCGTCGTGCGTAGATCTGAGGGAGATAAAAACCTTGTCGACGATCTTGCCATGTAATGATTGCCCCCCCCGCACCATCCGAAACGATGACAGGGCGCAGTTGTAATTCCGCGGCCGTGCACAGCGCGACGCCGCTGGCCCCCCACGGAGTGTTCCCAAGGGCATCGATTCGCGTAACGTAGATGTCGGAGGACCCGTTGCGATCGTCTTCCCACGCGACAATCGCACCCCCGGCACCGTCGGAGACCAGTTGTTGATATTGTTGCCCAGCCGCGTTGGTGCATAGCACTACGCCGTTGCTCGGCCAGACCGGATTGCCAATAGCATCCAATCGCTGGGCGTAGATGTCGTAGTTTCCGTTGCGGAAATCGGTCCACGTGACAATCGCCCCGCCGGAGCCGGAAGCAACCACCCGAGGGGAGGACTGGCTATTCGGCGCGTTGCATACAACTGTCCCGTCTGGGACCCAAGCGGCGCGCGAAATTGCGGGGAATGCCAGGAGGGCAAGAATTGCAATGAGTCGCTTCATTGATAACCACCCCGGTGTGAGTTCCTCCTACCTAGAACGCGCCCAGGGAGGAAACCGCACACTGGTAGTTGGTAAACTGCCGGCGAGAAGCCGCAGACGAAGGTCGGAAGGAGGGCGGCTAGGCGTCCATGGCGAGGGACAGGCGGGTCAGCGCCCGTGTGACCACCATGCGGGCCGTGTTCGCGGAGTTCTTGCCGAGAGCTTCGGCGATCTGATCGTAGGAGTAACCCATTTCGACGCGGAGGATGACGGCCTCCTGCTGCTCCTCGCCGAGCGTTTGCAGGGCGGCTTCGTAGCGCTCCATGGTGTCGCGGGAGACGGTGGCTTCGAGCGGCGACGGCGCCGGGGACGGGTGGGCGTCAACGAGCTCGTCGTGCGGACCACGGCGCGCAGCACGCCGAATCTCGTCGCGCATCGCATTCAATAACACATGGCGAAGGTAGCGCAGGAACGCGCCCTCCCCGCGCGACTCGAATTCGTTCAGGTGCTTGAGCGCGCGAATCAACGTCACCTGCACGAGGTCGTCGGTGTCGGAGAGCGAGCGAGCGCCGCCGGGCAAGCGACCGCGCGCCCACTCGCGGAGCATCGGGAGATAGCGCACGATCAACCGCTCGCGAGCGGCTTCGTCCCCATCGCGCACGCGCGTGAGCAGGAAGGCGGTGGATTCGAGTTGGCCGCTCATCGTGGTTTCCGCCGCTCGAACCGATAGAGATACGCTTGCCCCGCGTTCTGTCCCCCGGCGTCGTTCTGGTGCGCGCCCACCAGGAGTTGCGCGGCGCCGTCGCCTCCGTCGGGGGTCGCGACCGCGAACATGCCGAACAGATCTTCCTTCGCCTTCCCCGTCAGCAC
>CAZEPH010000258.1:0-4640 GCA_964514075.1 uncultured bacterium
TTTCCCCCAGCCCTGCACCCGCGGCCGGCGTTCCGCGTTCGATGGTGACCCCGTCCGGCCAGAAGCCCCTCGTGCGCACGCGGGCCTCCTTCGACGAGTTGGAAGCGGAGTTGCACCAACTCGAGCGCCGCGGGTGGGGCTTCTGGGGGATGGCGGCGGCACTGCTCGTCGCCTTCGCGGCGGCGACCATCGTGCTGTACGTGTTCGCGCTCACCGGCACGCCGGTGCCGTGGAAGCCCGCGTCGCAGAGCACGCTGCTTACGGGGCTGACCGGACTCGTATTGCTGTTCGTATTCTACGTGTTCTTCAAGCAGCAGGAGCTGTCGCGCGTCCGCATGGAATTGGTGCGCTCGCAAATGACCGCGTCCGCGCTGGAATCCAACTTGAGCGACGTGACGGGGTTGTTCGAGGCGAGCGTGGAGCTCGCGATGAGCGGCGATCCTCGCAAGCTGAGCGCGGCGGCTCTCGCGAACCTGCGCGCCGCCTTGCGCGCGGATGCGGCGGCGCTCTACGTGATCGACGACGCGCACGGCGCGGAGCTGATCGTGTGCGATCCCCCGCTCTCGCGGACGTACAGTGGTCCGTCGCTGGACGCGGTTGCGCGGCGCGCGCTCGCATCGCCGCCCGAGCACCCGCAGGCGCGTGCGCTGCCGCGATCCGTCGGAGCCGGCACGGTGCTGATTGCGCCCTTCGTCACCGGCATGCGCGACGGCGGGCAACGCGCGGCGTTGTACGTCGCGCGCGATCCGCGCGAGGCGCCGTTCGCCGATCACGAGAAGCGCTTGCTGGCCGCGTTTGCCGCGCACTTGGGCGCGGCGTTAGGACGCGGCTCGCTCCCGGCTCTCGGCTCCCTGCAGTGGCTCGATCCAACGCACAAGGTCGGCCAAGCGCCGAGTGAGTTGGTGCTGGGAGGCGCGGCGCAGGAGGAGAAGGCCGCGCCCGCCGTGCTGCCCGCGCGGCGTCGCGCACGCGCGGTGAGCGAGAAACCGCCGATCGAGGAGACGCCCGTGGCGGCTGCACCGAAGACGACGCGGCGGCGGCGCCCGCCCAACGCGGCAGCGGCCTAGCGCTTCACCACCGGACGCGCCATCTCGAAGAGCTCGCGCGTCCGCGTATAGTAGTGGCGTGACATGCGTCCGATCGCCTGCAGTCGAGCGACGTCGATGAAGCCCGCCTCGTCGAGCACGGACTCGCTCACGTGCGCCGCGACGATCTCCGCCACGCAGATCCCCGTCTCGTACGGCGTGTCGCCCACCTCGATCACGCGTCGCACGATGCACTCCATGTGAATCGGTGACTCCTCCACGCGCGGCGGGCGCACGCACTCGCTTGCGAGCGGCGTCAAGCCGGCGCGCTCGAACTCGCTCTCGCCGTACGGCCAGTCGCCGGAGGCGACGTTCATGCGCTCGGCCAGCGCTTCGTCGACGACGTTGATCACGCACTCCGGCAGCGCGTCGATGTTGCGCTGCGTGTCCTTCTTCTCCCCCGCGCGGCGGTTCACGCAGAAAAGCACCGTCGGCGGACGCGACGTCACGCCCGTGAAAAACGAAAACGGCGCAACGTTGGGCACGCCGTCCGGGCCGATCGTCGAGACGAACGCGATGGGCCGCGGGACGATCGCGCTGATGAGGAAGTTGTACGTGGCACCCGGAGAGAGCGCGGAGAGATCGATGCGTCGCATGCAGGCAATCTAGCACCGGGCGCGCGGGCTCGATACACTGCCTCCGTGGAGTTCGCATTTGTGCGTCATCTCGCGGCCGTGTGTCTCGCGGCGGGCGCGCTCGCGTGGGCCGCGCTGATCGTGGTCGAACGCCGCAGCGCGTGGAGCCGGCGCCGGCGCATCTACACATACGGCGCGGCCGTCGCGCTGACGGAGATCGGCGTATACGTGTTCTCCGCGCTGAATCCTCGCGCGGAGCTACTCGGGCGCGTGGTGTGGCACGGGCCGCGTACACGGCGCGAGGTCGCGCTCACGTTCGACGATGGCCCGAATCCGCCATACACCGAACAGGTGCTGGACATTCTCGCGCGCCGCGGCGTGCACGCGACGTTCTTCGTCATCGGACGCAACGCGGAAGCGTACCCCGATCTCGTGCGACGGATCGTGCGCGAGGGGCACGCGATTGGCAGCCACACGTACGATCATCCCGACTTCATGGCGTTGGATGAATCGCCGCGCGCGATCGCGCGGCAGATCCGCCGCGGCGCGGCCATCGTGGATTCCGTGAGCGGCGTGCGCACGCGTCTCTTCCGTCCGCCGCTCGGCTTTCGCACGCCGCCGTACTTCGCGGTGGCGCGGCAGGACAGCCTGCAGTTGATCGAGTGGTCGGTGCGCGCGCTCGACACGAAGAACCCGCCGACGGCGACGATCGTGCATCGCCTGCTGCTCGGTGTGCGCAACGGCGCGATCATTCAAATGCACGACGGCGACGAGACGCATCACGGGGGCGATCGCAGCCACACGGTCGCCGCGGTGGAGCCGCTGCTCGACTCCCTCGCCGCGCGCGGCTATCGCTGTGTGACGATCCCCGACATGTTGGCGGAACGATGATCGCGTGTCGCGTCGCGCGCGCCGACGACCTCTCCGTGTGCGCGGAGTTGTATCGCGACGGCTTCGCACGAGGTCTCACTGCGCTGTTCGGGCGACTGCCGCACGCGGCGCTGCTCCGCGACTACCTGAGCGCACTGCGCGCGGGAGAAGCGGAGTGCATTCGCGTCGCCTGCCTCGACGGGCGTGTGGTGGGGTACATCGTCGCGCCGCGGAGTTTGCGGCGCGCGATGCGGCGTGCGGCGCCGCGCCTGGTACTGGGGCTTCTTGCGGGACGCTACGGCGTGGGCAGCCCGCCCGCGATCGCTCACGCGGTCCGCGAGGCGCTACGCTTTGTGTCGCATGCTGGCGACTATCGTGCCGCGCACCGCGACGATGCGCAGATCGTCTCGATTGCCGTGCAGCCGGATGCGCGCGGTCGCGGTGTCGCACACGCGCTCGTGACCGAGGCGCTCGCGTACCTGCGCGCGAGCGGCGCGCGTGAGGTGCGCCTTGAAGTACAGCCGGACAATCACGAGGCGCGGCGTGTGTACGAGCGTCTCGGGTTCGTCGAGCGCGGGAGCATACCGAGCGTGCTCGGTCGCGCCATTGTGATGACGCGCGCGCTTAGTTGACGCGCAAATCCCGCGGCATCGTCTCCAACCACGCGGTGCGGCCGCCGCACGCGCGCAGCGCGCGTCGCCAGAGCGTCTCGTGCGACCCACCGAACACCAATCCGCGTGACGCGCGCGTGACGATCCACGCGTTCTCGTCCAGTTCCTCCTGCAGTTGCCCGGGCGACCAGCCGGCACAGCCTGCGTACAAACGCAGCACCTCGCGTTCCGCCGGTGAGGCGCGCAACACACGCAGCAGTCCCTCGGTGCCGAGAGCGAAACGCACGCCGCGTGCGAGGGCGCGCGACTCGTCGTGGAGCGATGCGAGGTCATGCAAAGCGAAGACGGTGTCCGTCGCGACGGGGCCGCCGGAGAACAGCTGCGCGTTTGCGCGCGCGGGAGAGATCGTATCGGACAGGACGTCACCGAGCGTCACGTCCAGCGGACGATTGAGCACTAGGCCCAGCGTGCCGTCTTCGTCGTCGCGGCACACGAGGACGACCGTGCGTTCGAAGTTCGGGTCGCGCAGCCACGGCGCGGCGATGAGCAGCTTCCGATCGACGACCGGCGCGTCCACGCGGCTCTACGCGAGGTGATCGCGCACGATGCGCCGGAACAACTCCACGCCGAACGGCAGCGCGGCTTCGTCGATGTCGAAGCGCGGGCTGTGATGCGGCGCCGTGATGCCGCGCTCCTCGTTGCGCGCACCCAGGAAGAAGAACGCGCCCGGCCGGTGCTCCAGATACACGGACATGTCCTCGCCACCCATCGTCTGCACGCCTTCGGTGACGACGTTCTCCGCACCAAGATATGATTGCGCGAGACGCACGACGCGCTCCGCGGGTTCCTTGTGATTCACGGTCGCGCGGTTGATGCGCTTGTACTCGAGCGTGTAGGTGCAGCCGAGGCCCTTCGTCACGCCTGCGATCACGCGCTCGATGTGTCCGGGGATCGCGTCCCACAACGCGCGATCGAACGTGCGGACGGTGCCGCGCATCGTCACCGTTTCGCCGATGATGTTGAACGCTGTACCGCCGTGAATCTCGCCCACCGTGACGACGGCGGGCTGAAGCGGCGGCGTGTTGCGCGACACCACCGACTGCAGCGCCGTCACGACGTGACACGCCGCAAGAATCGGGTCCGCCGTTTGGTGCGGCGCCGCGCCGTGACCGCCGATGCCGCGCACCTCGATGTGGAACTCGTCCACCGCCGCCATCACGGGACCCGGTTGCACGGCGATCTTCCCCGTCGGGAGATCGGCCCACAAATGCAGGCCGTACGACACATCGACGTGCGGGTTGTCGAGCACGCCGTCGTCCACCATGGCACCCGCGCCGTTCTGTCCTTCCTCCGCGGGTTGGAAGCAGAACTTCACCGTGCCGCGGAGTTGCGCGCGCTCTGCCGCAATGACGCGCGCGGCGGCGAGGAGAGTCGCGACGTGTCCGTCGTGCCCGCACGCGTGCATCTTGCCGTCGTTCTGCGAGCGGTACGGAGCAGCG
>CAZEPH010000259.1:0-4619 GCA_964514075.1 uncultured bacterium
GCCCCGCGCGTGCACGATCCGCAGACGCCGCACGAGCGCGACGAAGCGTACGTCGTCGCCGCCGGAAGCGGCATGTTCTTCGACGGCGTGTCGCGACGGCCGTTCCGGGCGGGCACGTTCCTGTTCGTGCGCGCCGGACAGCCGCATCGCTTCGAGAACTTCTCCGACGACTTCGCCGTGTGGGTGTTCTTCTACGGGCCGGACGGCGGCGAGGTGCGCGAGTCGTCGTGAGTGTGCGCGCCCTGTGTCTTGCGCTGTGCCTGATCGCGGGCCCGGCGCGCGCCGGGCTCCTCGATCCCTGTGACGATGCCGCACCGTGGAGCGTGATCCCCGCGGACGGCGTCGACGCGAGCGTGCACGCCGACGGAGGCGCCCTGCGCTTCGACGTGCGCTTCGCAAAAGGCGGCGGCTACGCCGTTCTCCACCGGGCTCTCCCGATCGATCTGCCGGAGAACTACCGCATCACGATGCGCGTGCGCGGCACGCTCCCGCCGAACAACCTCGAACTGAAGTTGATCGACTCCACGGGCTCGAACGTCTGGTGGTACGTGCGACGTCCGTATGCATTCGGACCCGCCTGGCAGCTCGTGTCCACGAAGAAGCGGCAGATCGCGTTTGCATGGGGACCGGCGGGCGGCGGGGAACTGCGGCATGTGGCGGCGCTGGAAATCGCCGTCAGTGCGGGGGAGGGCGGGAGTGGCTCCGTGTGGATCGACGATGTGACCCTCGACGTGTTGCCGCCCGCGACGGCGGCGCCACCGCCCCTCGACGCCCACGCATCGTCCGGCACCGCCGCGCACGCGATCGACGGCGCTCGCGCTACGGCCTGGCAGCCCGCGCGCGGCGACGCGCACCCCGCGTTGACGATCGACCTGCGGGAGAACCGCGAGTTCGGCGGACTGCTGATCGAGTGGGCGCCGCAGGCGCACGCGGCGAACTATGACATCGCCCTCTCTGACGACGGCGCGGCGTGGCGAACGGTGCGCGAAGTGCGCGGGAGCACCGGCGGGCGCGACTACATCGCACTGCCGGAAGCGGAAGCACGCAGCATTCGCATTGAGCCGCTCGACGCGCGGTGTGCGCTGCGTGAGGTGGCGGTGCAACCGTTGGAATGGGCGGAGTCCCCGTCGCGCGTCTTCGAAACGATGGCGCGCGATGCGCGGCGCGGGCTGTTCCCGCGGAGTTTTCTCGGCGAGCAAGTCTACTGGGCGGTGACGGGCGTCGACGGCGATTCGGCGGAAGCGCTGCTCAGCGAGGACGGGCAGCTCGAGACGGGGAAATCGCAATTCTCGCTCGAGCCGTTTCTCGCGGAGAACGGGCGCGTGTGGACGTGGGCGGACGCCTCGCGCATCGATCACACACTGGCCGACGGCGATTTGCCGATTCCGTCGGTGACGTGGCGGCTGCCGCTCACGACGCTCACGGTGACAGCGGCTCCCACCGGCGAGCGCGGTGCATCGGAAGCGCTCGTGCGCTACGCGGTGCGCAACAACGCCGCCACGCGACGTCGCGTGCGACTGTGCATCGCCGCGCGACCGTTTCAGGTGAACCCGGCGACGCAGTTTCTCAACACGCCCGGCGGCGTGGCTCGCGTGCAGTCTCTCGCATGGGACGGTGGCATGTTGTGGGCGAACGATCGGGCCATCGTGTTACCGGTGGAAGCGCCGGCGGCCGCCGGCGTGCAGGCGTTCGATGCGGGAGACATCACCGAGACGTTGCCGCACACTCCCGCCGCGCAGCGTGTCGTCGATCCGCAGGGAGCTGCGTCCGGGCTGTTCGCGTACGATCTCACGTTGCCGCCGCGCGGCGAGCGCACGGTCACGCTGCGCGTGTGGTTGTCCGGGCCGGCGCTCGCACCGGGCGCGTCTGCCCCCGCGCTCGACGCCACGCGTCGTGCGTGGCGCGCGCGCCTCGACGGCGTGCGCATCACGCTTCCCGAGCCGTACGACGACATCGCGCAGACGATTCGCGCGCAGCTCGCGGATATTCTCGTGAATCGCGACGGCCCCGCGCTGCAGCCCGGATCGCGCTCGTACGAGCGGTCGTGGATACGCGACGGCGCGCTCACGTCCACCGCGCTCTTACGCCTCGGGCAGAACGACGTCGTCGCGGAGTTCATCGACTGGTTCGGCGCCGCGTTGTATGAGAACGGCAAGGTCCCGTGCTGCGTGGACCGCCGCGGGTCCGACCCCGTGCCCGAGCATGACAGCCACGGCGAATGGATCTATCTCGTCGCGGAGTATCTGCGCTACACGCACGACACCGCGCGCGCGGAGCGATGGTGGCCGTCGGTCGCGCGCGCGGCGGACTACCTCGACGCGCTGCGGCACGAGCGCCGCCGCACGCCGTTCGCGCCGGCGTTCTACGGGCTTCTTCCGCCGTCCATCTCGCACGAAGGCTACTCCGCCAAACCGATGCACTCGTATTGGGACGACTTCTTCGCGCTGCGCGGCTTTGTCGATGCGACGTGGCTGGCGGAGCGGCTCGGTCACGACGTGGACGCCGCGCGCCTCGCACGCATGCGTGACGAGTTCCGCTCCGACTTGCGTGCCTCGATCGTCGCCGCGATGGACGCGCATCGCATCGATTACATTCCCGGATGCGCGGACCTCGGGGACTTCGACGCCACATCTACGACCATTGCACTCGATCCCGTGCGCGCGGGCGACGTGCTGCCGGACTCCGCGGCGGAGCGCACGTTCGAGAAGTACTGGGCGTTCTTCGTGCACCGGCGCGACAGCGGCGAGGCGTGGGATGCGTTCACGCCGTACGAGTGGCGCACCGTGGGATCGTTCGTGCGCCTTGGATGGCGCGATCGCGCGGACAGCGCGTCGCGCTGGTTGATGACGTACCGGCGCCCACTCGGATGGCGGCAGTGGGCGGAGGTTGCGCGTCGCGACGCGCGCGCGCCCGGATTCATCGGCGACATGCCGCACACGTGGGTCGGGTCGGATTTCATCCGCTCCACGCTGGACCGGTTTGCATATGAGGACGATGCGGATTCCTCGCTGGTGATCGGCGCGGGCGTGCCGGAGGAGTGGCTGGCAGGAGAGGGCGTGAGTGTGGCGGGGATGCGCACGACGTATGGGACTCTGAGTTATCGTGCGCGCCTGTTGTCGGATGGATCGACACACGTGTCAGTCGAAAGCGGCATCCGCGTTCCGCCGGGAGGAATCGTCATCCAGCTACCGGTATCTTCGGGGAGCGAGCCGCACCGTCCGACCATTACCTCCGTACCAGCGAATTGGATTGTCGGCCGACGCTCTCCCCCGCAAACGCAACGTGATCGGCGCCCCGACAGGTGAGATGAGCGCTGCCAGGGAACGACATCTCCCGACAACACCTCTGATGCATAGGTCTCGGTGCCTCGCCGAGCTGTGCCACTCACCACGGAGGTCCGTTTTATGACGTCACGCCGCATTCGTGTTGCACTCGCCTGTCTCGTGTTGAGCGTTCTTGCCGTCGTTCTGACAGGCTGCGAGTCGCCCACTCCGATCGCCCGCCTCCTCGACGATCCCGGTCAATACGAAGGCCAGACGGTCTGGGTCGCGGGGGAAGCGAAGTCGGGCCTCGGTATCCTCAACTACGGAGCGTTCGAGCTCTCTGACCGCACGGGGACCATCGTGGTGGTGAGTGAAAAGCATGGCGCGCCGCGCGAGGGCGCCGAGGTCGCGGTCAAGGGGGTATTCCACGCGGCGTTCACGGTCGGTTCGCGCACAGCGGCTGTGATTGTGGAGGCGGAACGAAAGTCGCGGTAGCGTGCCGCAGCTCGGCGACAAGGTCGGTTCGCTGCGGAAGATGGAGGCCGAGGCGCTGCGGCGGATCATCACGGAGATGTACGGCGAGTGATGCGGCGCTTGCCACGCAGCAGCCACACTATTTAGACTTCACCCACAAAGTCTGAATAGCGCATCCCGTTATTCAGAGTTGCTGATTAGCCGAGGGGCCGGCCGTGAAGCGTGGCGAGACAGGGACGTACGAGGCAACGACCGTCGGCGGCGAGTCGATTCGCGCGTTTCTCCCCGCTCCGCTTCCCCCCATTCCGCCGATCGCGATCGAGGGCGCACTGCAGGCCAAGCTCGAAGCCGCCGTGCATGCGATCGGCCGACTGGACGGCGTGTCCACGCTGCTCTTGGACAAGTCGCTCTTCCTCTACGCCTACGTTCGCAAGGAAGCGGTGCTCTCGTCTCAGATCGAAGGGACGCAGTCGTCGCTGTCTGACCTCTTGCTCTTTGAATTAGAGGAGGCGCCGGGCGTGCCACTCGACGACGTGACGGAGGTGTCGAACTACGTCGCGGCTCTCGATCACGGCATCGCGCGGTTGCACGACGGTTTCCCGCTTTCGAACCGCTTGATCCGGGAGATTCACGGCGTGCTGCTCTCGCGCGGACGCGGCAGCGGCAAGGACCCCGGAGAGTTTCGCCGCTCGCAGAACTGGATCGGTGGGACGCGGCCCGGGAACGCGGCGTTTGTGCCGCCGCCGCACACCGCCGTCCCTGATTGCATGGCAGCGCTCGAGGGATTTCTGCACGCGGAGGACGACCATCTGCCGCTGCTGGTGCGAGCCGGACTCGCGCACGTGCAGTTCGAGACGATTCACCCGTTCCTCGACGGGAACG
>CAZEPH010000260.1:0-4602 GCA_964514075.1 uncultured bacterium
ATCCTCCGCGAGATCGCGGACGCCGCGCGGACGCTCTTTCACGAAGTGCATCTTCTGGCGTCGCGATATCACTGGAGCGAGCGGGATATCTTGCGACTGAGTCGCGCACGCCGGCGCGCATACGTGGACGCGGCACTCGCCGGAGGCGGAGCATGAGCGGCTATCTCTACACGCTCGCGCGGCGCAGCGCCGGGGTCGCTTCCCTCGCGCTCCCGCGCGCACCGGCGCCGAGTGTGGAGTTCGCCGGCGATGCGGAGGCGGATCAGTCTCTGCCGGTCACGGAAACACCGCACTCGCACGCGGTGGCGGGCGGCCGACCCGATCGCGTGGCGCGTGACGTTGCGCCGTCGGTACCGTCACACGGCGAGCCGCATCGGGCGGCAACGGATCTGCGCGGGCCGCCGCCAGCCCATGTTCCCCCGCCACGCGACGCGCGCGAAACTGCGGCGCCGCCGCTACAACCGGCTTCGTTGCAACCGGCGCCGGTGCAGCCTGCGCAACCGCAACAACACGCAAGGGAGACGGCGTCGACGCCGGAGAACGTCGCCGTGTCACCGCGCACGCGGGAGGACGGTGGCGCGTCTCTCGCGCAACCGGCGCCCATCGATGCACCTGGCATCCCTCCGGCCGTTCTTCCGCGCGCGAACACGTACATGGAGGAGCCAGCGCAGGAGGTGCGCGGCGAGATCGATTCATCGCGCGCCGAACCTGCGCCCGGCGCGCCGCCACCGACGTTGATGCCGCGCACACCGCGCGACACGGACACACCGCCGACTGCGCCGCCGCACACGCAACGAGCAGAGCCGCGCGCTCCGGCACGCGCATCCGGGACCGTGCACGTGCGCATCGGCCGCATCGAGGTGCGCGCGCCGAGCGCGCCGCACGCCGCGCCGCCCAACATCACGCGCACCTTCGACGATCTCGCGCTCATCCGGCGGTACGTGGATCGAGCGGGGTGGTAGGGCGCACGCATGGCCGACTACCGCGCGATCTCGGGTGTGAGCGCCACGCTCCGCCGCTTGCTGCTCGATCGGATGGAGCGCGTCGACGCGGCGGTCACGCTCGTTCCGCCGGACATCAGCCCACCCAACATCAACGGGCCGCGCGTAAACGTGTACCTCTATCACGTGAGCGAAAACGGTTATCTCAAGAACCAGGAGATCCCTGGTCACGGCCACGCCGGAACGTACGGTCACCCGCCACTCTCGCTTGATCTGCGTTACGTGTTGACCGCGTATCCCACGAGCGAGGAAGCGGCGGACTCCGATTTAGTTGCGCAAGAGATCATGGGCGATGCGATGCGTGTCCTGCATGACTTCGCGATCGTACGCGAGACGCTCGCCGCGCAGCGCACCGTCGGCGGCACGCTCGCGGGCGATCCGATCCTCGACGTCACGCTGCTCAATCAATTCGAACAGGTGAAGATCACGCTCGAGCCCACGGGCATGGAAGAATTCTCGAAGTTGTGGACCGCGCTGCCGCAAGCGAACTTCCGCCGCTCGGCGATGTACCTCGCGTCCGCCGTGCAGATCGAGAGCCAGAGCGAACGGCGCGTCGCTCTGCCCGTGACGACGCGCCGTATCTACATGACGGCGCGCATCCGTCCGGAGGTACGCGCGGTCTACCGCACGCCCGCCGCTCCCGCCGATCCGCAGGACACGCGTGCGGCCGTTGGGGAGAACATCACCATCGAGGGAGCGAATTTCATCGCCGATGCGACGTTCGTGCGCGTCGGTGCGGCCGATCCCGTGGCCGTCGCGCCGCTCGACTCCGGCACGATTCGCGTGAACGTGCCGAACGATGCACGCCTCGCACCGGGACCGCAGGCCGTGCAGGTCATCGTGGAGCGCGCGCAAGAGCGCGTCGAAGGTGGACTCGATCACGGAACGGTCGTCGCCGCGCCGGGGCGCATCGAGTCGAACTTCGCGGTGTTCTTGCTCGTCCCGCGCGTGACGAGCGTGGCGCCCGCGGCCGGGAACGCCGCTGCGCTTCTCACCGTCACAGGCTCGCGCCTCTATGCGCGCGGGCGCGCGAGTGCCGTGTTGATCGGCGACGTGTCGATCGACGTGCGCGAGCCCGCGCCCGGCGACCCCTGGGTGATGCCCGCAGACACCAGCGTGCAAGTCCCGCTCACGGCGATCGGCGCCGCGACACCTCCTCTGACCCCCGCGACGTACGCGGTGCGCGTGATCTCCAACGGCGCACAAAGTCGCGACGACGGCGTGACCTTCCAGGTCGTATGAGCGAGCCCTCCACCCTCACCCCGCCGAGTGCCGACACGACCATCGCGTCGTGGCGCGCCGCGAATGCCGCGTACATCCAGATGGAGTTGCACTGGCTGCGCGCCGTGTGCGCACGGCGCATCGCGTGGCTGCGTCACACGTGGAGGCATCAACCGATGCAGTCGTTCCACGGCGTGGCGATCAGCGACACGGAAGCGGACTGGCTCCTCGCGGGCGAGGATCCCGCGGCGGAAACGGCGTTCTACGAAACGGACGCGGATGCACGTGCGGCGTGCGAGCATGAAGACGCAGCGCGGCGCGACGCGGACACGTTCCGCGAGCGCATGGCGCAGAGCGGTGCGCCGCCCGCGCTGGACACTCTCGCGCGCACGTTCAATCTCACGCGCGGCGAGGAAGCGGTGCTCCTCGCGAGCGCGGCCCCGGACATCGACCCGGCTTTCGAGCGGCTCTTCGCGTACATGCAAGACGACGTCACGCGCCGGTGGGCGACGCCGCACATCGCGGCCACGCTGTTCTATCGCGATGCCGCCGCCCCGGCGCGCGAGCGACTGCACGCGGACGGCCCACTGCGCCGCTTCCGGTTGATTGCGTGGGATACGTCGCACGGCGGCGTCACGCTTCGCGTCGACGAGCGCATGACCGACTACCTCTTCGGCATCAACAACCCCGCGAGCGCGGTGACGGACTGCATCGAGCTGATCCCCGTCGTTCCCCTCTCCGGACGCGACGATGCGACGGCGGAGGATCTCGCCGCGCGGTGTCAGGCTCGGTGGAGAGCCGGAGCGTCCGCGTCTTTCACGCTCGTGGGGGCAGGTGGAAGCGGGCGCCGCGCCATCGCCGCGCGCACCTCCTCGCACGCGGACCTGCGCCTGTGCGAAGTGAGCGCACGCGCGCTGGTCGCGTCGCGCGACGACGCGGGCGATCTTCCGCGGCTCCTGGCGCGTGATGCGGCGTTGTGCCGCCTCGCGTACGTCGTGGATCTCACGCATGCGGAGACGTCGGATCTCGCGCCGCACAGCGCACTGCGCGAGCGGGTGGATCGCTGGGCGGCGCAGGTGCCGACCGCCGTGTTCACGTGCGTGCGCGAGCCGCTCGTCGGCGACCGTTCCGCGCAGGTGGTGCGCGTGGCGACACCGGGTGCGACGGAGCAAGTCGAGATGTGGCGCGCGTCGATCGGAGGCGCGGCGGCCGACATCGCGCCCCTCGCGCAGGAATTCACGCTCGGCCCGCACCAGATCGCACGCTGTGTCGCGCGTGCACCCGCCAACGGTGCAGGGCCGCGCGTCGCCGATCTGCGGCGCGCGTGCCGCGAAGAAGCGGGCGCCGGTCTGTCGTCTCTCACGCAGCGCATCGATCCGCGCGCAACGTGGAACGACATCGTCCTGCCGGGCGCAGTCGCGGCGCAGTTGCGCGATGTCGGCGAGCAGGTCGCGCATCGCGCGCACGTGTACGACACGTGGGGCTTCGGCGCCGCGCTGGGACGCGGACGTGGGATTGCCGCACTGTTCTCCGGCGCGAGCGGCGTCGGCAAGACGATGGCCGCCGAGGTGCTCGCGCACGACCTCGATCTGGATCTCTTCCGTATCGACCTGTCCGCCGTCGTGAGCAAGTACATCGGAGAAACGGAGAAGAACCTGCGCCAGGTGTTCGACGCGGCGGAACACAGCGGCGCCGTATTGTTCTTCGACGAGGCTGACGCGCTCTTCGGCAAGCGCTCCGAGGTGAAGGACAGCCACGATCGCTACGCGAACATCGAGATCGACTACCTGCTCACGCGCATGGAGGACTACCGCGGGCTCGCGATCCTCGCGACGAATCGCAAGTCCCTCCTCGACGTCGCGTTTCTGCGCCGCTTGCGCTTCGTGATCGACTTCCCGTTTCCCGACGTGCACCTCCGCGGGGAGATGTGGCGGCGCATGTTTCCGCAGGCGGCGGAGACGGACGCGCTTGACTGGGCGCGGCTCGCGCGCTTGGAGATCGCGGGCGGCAACATCCGCACGATCACGGTGAATGCCGCGTTTCTCGCCGCCGCGCGCCGTGAGCCCATTCGCATGTCGCACATCATGCAGGCCGCGCGACGCGAGTACGCGAAGATCGAGAAGCTAATCACCGAAGCGGAGTTCGGACCCTTCTACGTGGAGCGCGGCGAATGAGCGATTGCACGATCGACATCGACGCACTCGTCTTCGACGGGATCGACGTGCCGCATGAGCGGCTGCTCGCGGCGCGCGAACACGCGTCTGCTGCGCTCGAACGCATGATCGAAGCACAGGGGCTCCCAGCCGGCGTGCGCGATGCGACGCATCTCTCCACGTCCGTGAATGCATCCGCCGTGGACTGGGATGCATCGCCCGCCGTC
>CAZEPH010000261.1:0-4572 GCA_964514075.1 uncultured bacterium
ACGACCTGCGGTACGCGAGCAAGAGCGGGGGCGTGTGGACGCTGGAGACGGTGGATGCGACGGGTTACACTGGGTCCGAGATATCGCTTGAACTGGACGCGCAAGGGAACCCGCGCATCAGCTACCGCGACGAGACGAACGGCGATCTGCGGTACGCCTCCGCCGCCGTGGAAATGAGATCGCCCGCACCGGGCGACGTATGGCCGGTCGGCGCATCGCGCACGATCGGATGGGATGGCACAGGACAGGTGACGCTCGCGTTGTCCACAGACGGTGGGAACACCTGGGAAGTGCAACAGGACCGGCTGACGGCCGGCATCTACAAAGTGCAGGTGCCGCACACGCCGTCGAAGTTCGCCAAGTACAAGCTGGAGCGTGCCGTTCCGCACTCGGTCGCGCGCAGCGATCTGTTCACGATTCAGAGTTCGATTGCGCTCTTGGCGCCGCTCACGGCGACGCCGAGCGTCGAGGGTGGCGCGCAACTCACGTGGCGCACCGATCCGGGGCCGGAGGACCTCGCCGGGTATCGCCTCGAGCGACGTGACGCACCGGCCGCTGTGTTCACCACGCTGGTGCCGCTGACGAAGGAGACGAGTTACCGCGATGCGACCGCGTCGCTCGGCGCGACGTATCGCCTCCACGCAGTGAATGGTCTCGGCGAGGAGTTGCTGCTCGGCGAAACGTCGCTCGCGCCGGCACGCCCGCTCGCGGCGTGGCCGCAGCCGTATCGCGGCGGCGATCTCACGATCTCGTTCGCGGTGACGAACGAGTTGGGCGGCACGGGCGAGGCGCGCGTCGACGTGCTCGACACGGCGGGACGTCTCGTGCGCACGCTCGCGCAGGGCACGTACCCGACCGGCTACCACACAACGACGTGGGACGCGCGCGACGCGCGCGGCCGCGCGGTGGCGAACGGCGTGTACGTGTTGCGCACGACGAGCCGCGGGCAGTCGCGCTCGATCAAGGTGATGATCGCGCGCTAACACCACCTCGCTCTTTTACGCACACACGCGGAGGCGATTGCATCGCCTCCGCGTTTCCTATTGCCGTCGTGTCCGGTTTCGTCGCGCGAAGGCGTTCTTGGGGGTGGCCGCATGGTGTGGCCGATCGTGTGCCGCGCTGCCGCTCGCGGCGTGGCCGCAACCGTTCCGCAGCGGCGATCTCACGGTCTCCTTCGCGGTAGCGAGCGGACTAGCGGGAGGCACAAGCGACACGCGCGTGGACGTGCTCGACACGGCGGGACGCCTCGTGCGCACGCTCTCGCGCGGAATGTATTCGCCCGGCTGGCACACAACGACGTGGGATGCGCGCGACGCCGCAGGCCGCGCAGTGGCGAACGGCGTGTACGTCGTGCGCGCGATGAGCCCCGGCGGCAGCGCATCGATCAAAGTGCTCATCGCGCGCTGACGAGGCACATGTCCGGTTTCTCCGCACGAATCCGTTGTTGAGGGTGGCCGCGCTCTGCGGCCGAGGATTCGTGCGGAGGTGTCTCATGCCTGCTCGTTGTGCGTGTGTCATCGGACTGGCGTTGTTCTTGATTGGAGCGTGCGATTTCTCGGAGAGCCGCGCCGCCACGCCGTTCATCCTTCAAAACGTGAGCGATGGAACAGCGCACGGGCAGGACTACGCGTCCGTGGCGTTTGATCCGTTCGGGAACCCGCACGTCTCCTACTACGACAGCCAGGCCGGCGACCTCCGCTACGCGACGCGCAACGCCGCCGGCGTGTGGTCCTACGAAGTCGTCGACACCGTCGGCGTCACCGGCTTGTACTCATCGCTCGTGGTGGACGCGCGCGGTGTTCCGCACATCAGCTACTTCGACGACACGAACGACGACCTGCGATATGCGCGAAAGAACGGCAGCGCATGGGTGCTGGAAACCGTGGAGTCCGCCGGCAACACTGGTCTGTACACGTCGATCGGACTGGAATCCGATGGAACCCCGATCATCTGCTTCGAAGATGCGAGCGACTTCGATCTGGGATACGCCAACAAGTCCGCAGCGGGAACATGGAGCATCACGCACTTCAGCGGAGCCGATCCGCGGTATCTGTCCATCGCCGTCGACGGGGACGATGCCACGCACGTGTTCTACTCGGGAGGCAACAACGGCTTCTACGCGAAGATTGCGAGTGGCGGGGCGTCGATTTCCTCGCCCCAGTTGGTCCTTACATCGTGCAAGAGCTACTCTCTCGCAGTCGACAAGCGCGGGCTCCCGCACCTCGCGTTCTTCGGCATCACGCTTGGAGCAGTCTTGTACGCGCGTCGCGGCGACGACGGTGTGTGGACGACCGAAACGATCGAGACCGCCGTCGGCTTCCCGTCGCTTCGGCTCGACGCACACGGCGCACCGCGCGTCAGCTTTGCCGGATCGAACTCCGTCCGATACGCCGTTCGCGACAGCGCCGGAACCTGGACGCGAGAGCCCGTGGAAGGCCTCGGAACGGTGAATGCGACCTCGACGGCATTGGCGCTCGACGCGCAGGGCAACCCGAGCATCATCTACACACGGCCCACCGGCGAGCCGCTTCGATTTGCTTCATCCGCCGTGCGCCTCCTTTCGCCGCTCGGCGGAGAACGATGGGCGGCAGGAAGCGTGCAAACCGTGAAGTGGAGTGGATGGTCGCCCGCGTCGGATGTCTCGCTCTCCATCTCCTACGACGGCGGCGTGAGCTACTCCACGCTCGCACCGGCCGTTGCGTCGAACGAGGTCACCGTTGTCGTGCCGAACGTCACGACCGACCGCGCGCGCATTCGTATTCATCGCGCGGCGCCGCCGTCGACCTCGGACAGCCCGGGCTCCTTCTCGATCGCGCCGGATCTCGTGTCCCCGTGGTGGACGAAGCCGGTGATCGTCGCGGGGACGATGGGCGACTACCCCTCGCTTGCGCTGGATGCGCAGGGCAGCGCGCGCGTGACGTACCAGGAAGGCGGCGACCTGAAGTACGCGAGCAAGACGGGCGGCACCGTGTGGACCGCCGAAGCCGTCGACATCGCCGGGACGACGGGCCTCTACACGTCGCTCGCGCTAGATGCGCAAGGCGTGCCGCGCATCAGCTATTACGACCAGACCAACGGGGACTTGAAGTACGCGTTCAGGTCCGGCGTGTCGTGGGCGACGCAGACCGTGCACGCGACGGGGACGGTGGGGCAGTACACGTCGCTTGCGCTCGACGCTGCGGGGAATCCACGCATTAGCTACTATGACGTGACCAACGGAGACTTGCGCTACGCGAGCTACAACGGCGTGACGTGGACGACAGAGACCGCCGATGCGGGGATCCTCGGCGGCAACGTGGGACAATATACATCGCTCGCGCTGAACGCGCAGGGCGACCCGCGCATCAGCTACTACGACGTGACGTCCGGCAACTTGAGGTACGCGAGCAAGACCGCCGGCGCGTGGACGCTGGAGACGGTGGATTCCCCGGGGACGACGGGGCAGTGGACGTCACTCGCCCTCGACGCGCAGGGCAACCCGCGCATCGCGTATCACGATGCAACGAACGGCGACTTGCGCTACGCCAGCAGAGACAACGGCGCGTGGACCCTGGAGACGGTCGACGCAAGCGGGACGACGGGGCTGTCGGCATCGCTCGCGCTGGACGCGCTGGGCAATCCGCGCATCGCGTACTCCGCGAGTGACAAATTGCGCTTCGCGAGTCGCACGAGCGGCGTCTGGACGCTCGAGACGATCGACACCGCGCTGAGTGTGAGCACGAGCTACCTCACGTCCTTGCGTCTCGACGCACAAGGCAACGCCCGTGTGATCTACGCGGACGCAATCGATCGCGACCTGCGCTATGCGTCGACGGCGATCGAGCTGGCGCTCCCGCTCCCGGGCGACGTGTGGCCGGTCGGAGCCTCACGGGCCATCGCGTGGGACGGAGCCGGACGCGTCTCGCTGTCACTCTCGACGGATGGCGGCGATACATGGCGCGTGCAGGACGACGCACTCACTGGCGGGTCGACTCGCGTGCAGGTGCCGCACTCGCCGTCGAAGTTTGCGAAGTACAAGATCGAGCGTGCGATCCCGCGCTCCGTCGCGCGCAGCGACCTGTTTACGATTCAGAGTTCCATCGCGCTGGCCGCTCTCAGTGCGTCGTTGAGCGAGGAGAACGGCGCACTCATTACATGGAGCACCGACCCGGGGCCGGCCGATCTCGCGGGTTATCGAGTCGAGCGACGCAACGCGGCTGATGCGCCGTACACGACCATCGTTCCGCTTACGAAGGAGACGTCGTATCGCGACCCGGCCGCATCGCCGGGGGCGTCGTATCGGTTGCACGGTGTCAACGGGCTCGGCGAGGAACTGTTGCTCGGAGAGACATCGCTCGCACCTGCGCGCACGCTCGCGGCGTGGCCTCTCCCGTGTCGGAGCGGCGAGCTTACGATCGCACTCTCCGTCGCACGCGGAGAGGACGTGCGTGTAGACATTCTGGACGCCGCGGGCCGTCTGGTTCGCGCGCTCACGCACTCCGTCCTCACTCCGGGGCAGCACACGATGACCTGGGACGCACGCGACAGCAACGGTCATGCGGTGGCGAACGGCGTGTACGTGTTGCGCTCCAG
>CAZEPH010000262.1:0-4571 GCA_964514075.1 uncultured bacterium
GTGCCTGCTGCAGTCGATTGCACGCGCCGGGCGGGAGGACGCATCGGGCGAGACGCCCCAGCAGCGCGCGTTCGCGGTGCTCGAGACCACGCGTGTGTCGCATGCGGACGACGTCCTCCACCTCTGCGTCCCACTCGGCGAGCGCAGCGTGCACGTCGGCGATCGTCCCGAGGCGCTCGGTGAACGGCGGCGCACCGGCTGCATGCACCACCACGCCGTACGACTCACCCACCGCAATGTAATCCACGAGCACGGCGCCGTCCGGCAGCGCATGTGCGGACGCGCCGGCCGATCCGAGGGGGTCCGTCTCCTGTGCAAGGAGCGCCGCCGCGTACGCACTCTCGACGCGTTCGAGGTCGCCCCATGCGGCGGCACGGGCGTCGAGCCCGTCGGACGCGGTCCATTGCCGCCAGAGGAGGTGCGCGCGATCCACTCGATCGCGGAGGTCGTCCAGTGCGTCGCCTCGCGCGCGTGGTCGAGCGACGCGCACGCCGCGCGCCTTGGCCCGCACGGACAGCGCGCTCCATGCAGTCGCGGATCCGTCCGACCATGCGGCCGCGTCGGAATACACGTCCGCGTCGTCGCGCGCCACGCTCGCGCGGAGGACGTCGCACGGCATGTCGTCGCGGAGCCGGTCGACGGCGTCTACTGCGCGCCCGATATGCTCACGTGCACGGGCGAAGTCGCCTCGTGCGACGGCCGCGTGCGCGCATGCCCGTTCCGCGCGCGCGCGCGCGCGACCCCCGCCGTGCGGCGGCAAGGCGCGCAACACCGCCTGGGCCTCCGTGAACTCCTCGTCCGCCGACCGCACGTGCGCACCCGCACGCACCGCGTCCAGCAGCACCAGACGCGCGGGCAGGAGCGCCGCCGGGTCGACGCGCGCCTCAGCCTCCGCGAGAATCGCGCGAGCGCCGTCCGCCGCCGCGTCGGCGTCGCCCTGCCCCAACTCGAATACCGCGTGCTCGAGACGGACGAGCGCCGAGTCGCTCTGTGGAAGCGCCGCGGCGGCCGCACGCCACAGCCTCGCGGCCTCGAGTGGGTATGCGCCGCGACGCTGCACGGCGCGCGCGAGGTTGAGTGCGCACAGAGCGGCCTGGCGGTGCATGCCGCACGCGCGCAGTTCCTCCCAGGCACTCTCCGCGAGAGCGCACGCCTCGCGTACCCGACCGAGGTCCAGGAAGACTTCCGCCTGGTTGTCCCGGATCAGGGCGGCGAACCCCGGAGGGGCAGGGGTTCCCTCCAGCGCGGCCAGCGCTCTGCGATAGGCGACGAGCGCTTCCTGCGGTCGTCCCAACGCGACGAGCGCGACGCCGTGATTCACGTGGATCATGGCTCGATCCACCGGACGCAGGGGGATGGTGGCCGCGTCCGCGGCGCGTTCGAGAACGGCCACCGCGTCGCGCACGAGTCCCAGCCGCAGAAGCGCCGCGCCGCGGCGCGCGTCGATTTCGGGCAACAGGGTGGATGGTGCGAGGCGAGCGGCCGCCTCGAATGCAGCCAGTGCGCCGGACGGATCACCGCGTGCGAGCGCGCACGCCCCGGCGAGCATGTGCGATCGGGCCTGTACATCGGCGCCGAGATCCCGCGCGGCTCGGGAGTGCACCGCGAGCCAGTGCGGAATCTCGTCCAGCCGATCGAGATGACCGAGCAAGGACACAACGAACTCCGCGCTCTCCGCCGTCGCGGCTGCATCACCCGCGAGATTGGCGGTGCGCGCCGCGCCCACGGCGACGGCCAGCGCGCCTGCCGCATCGCCGGCGCCGAGGCGGGCACGTGCTACGTCGAGGTCATCCACGAGGCGTCCCCTTGGTTCCGACGCCGCTGTTGCGAGCGCCCTCGAGAGTCTGTATTCTGCTCACCCTGCGCTCCCTATGGGAGCGTTCGCCATTTAAGAGCGAGCCGCATCGCGCCGCCCGCACGGCGCCCTCGCTGAAAGTAGGAGACCGATGAACCTCAGTACCCCGCCTGAACTCGCGTCCCGCCTCCCCGCGAGCATCAAGGTCGACGACCTGGCTCCCCCGTTGCGCATCGCGCTGTCCGCGATCATGCAGGGACGCGACGCCATCATTGTCGCATCGCCCGGCACGCCGCGCGACCCGTACCTGAAGCTGGGTGCGTGGATCGTCGGGTCGGCGGTGCTCGCGATCAGCCCGGAGTCGGGGCGTATCCAGGAAGCGCCCGGGTTGTTCACGCCGTGGGCCGCCGGCGGCGGGGTCGACATCGCCGACCTCGCGGATGCCGAGGAAGGCGCGGAGCCGGCCATGTGGCCCGGCTCGCGGACCATGCCCGAGCCCGACGGTGAAGTGGTGGCCGCCTCGCCCGAAGAGATCCACGACTCCGACTTCCGCGAAGCGCTCAAGGAACTGTCGCTCCGCCTCGTGTTGATCGACGCGGCGGAGCGCGTCTCCGCGCACTCCGGCGAGAAGCTCGCCGTGTACGGGACGCTGGCGAAGTTGGTCGAATCGCTCGGCCGGCCGCCGGTGATCGCGTTCATCTCGGAGTCGTCGCCCGAAATCCTCGAGGACGTCCGCACGCTGTTCAAGCTGCAGGACCCGGTGGTCACGTACGACGACATTCTGCGCCCGAACATCCACTACGACGTTCTGCGCACGGTGAACGCCGAGGAGAAGCGCCGCACGGTGGAGGGCGCCATGCGGCAGATCTCCGGCCCGGGCCTCATTCACACGGGCACGGTGAACGAAGCGCGCCTCTTGGTGGATCACTTCGCCGACCAAGGCATCAAGGCGATCCTCTGGCACAGCAAGATGAAGAAGGCCGAACGGGAAGAGGTGGAAGCCGCCTTCCGCACGGGCGAGGTGCGCGTCATCACGTCGGTCGCGGGATCGCGCGTGCCGGCGGATCGGCCGGACATTCGTTTCGTCATTCACATGTCGCCCCCGAACTCGCTCGAATCGTACGTCTTCGAAACGGGACGTCTCTCGCGCGATGGCCGTCCGGGACACGCGCTCCTCCTCTACGATGCGTCGGACCAGAAGTCGCAGCGCCTCGCCGCCGGGAGCCACTTCCCCACGCAGGATGAATTCGAGCGCGTGTACGACGCGTGCGAGGAACTATCGCAGGAAGAGCGCGAGATCCCGGTAAAGGACATCAACGCCCTCTCCGGCGTGAGCTACGCGCGCGCGAAGACGATCGTGTCGATCCTCAAGCGCGCGGGCTATCTCAAGCAGGCAAAGACGTCGTCGAAGTACATTCTGCTGCAGCCGAAGAAGACGCACGAGCAACTCATGACGGACCTCGCGCCGTTTCAATCGGACGAAGAGAAGGGCCTCGTGCGCCGGCAGGGAATCATCCGCTACACGCGTTCGACGCGGTGCCGCGCGCAGTTCTTGGCCGCGCACATGGGCGTGACGTTGAGCACGGCCTGCGGCGTCTGCGATGTGTGCCGGGAAGCAGCGGGCGAGACGCGCGCGGTGGACGTGCAGGTGGCCGGGGATGTCGCTCCCGCGATCGTTGCTCCGCGTCCAACCCACGCGGAGGTGGTGGTGAGCGCGCCCGAGGACGATCTGCCGCCGCCGCCGGCGATTCAGCAGGGGCGGTTCGGCGTCGGGGACGTGGTGTTCCACCCCGCATGGGGCGATGGAGAGGTAATGGACGTGCACGACGGCAAGCTGCTCGTCGACTTCCCGTCCACCGGCGAGAAAAAACTCAGCGAGAAGCTGCTCACGCCGGGGGATCGTTCGCGCATGCCGAAGCGTGCGCCGAAGGCGGAGAAACCGGCGCGGGCTTCTCGCGCGAAATCGGCGAAGAAGACCCCGGCCGTCGCGGCTGCGCCCGCGCCGGCCGACGAAGCGGTCACGGCGACGGCGACGATCGACGAACCGCCGGCGCCCGAGTCGAGCGAGGAATCGCCAGCCGATCCGGAGTCGTAGACCTGCGTGCCACCGGCCTGGACCTCGTCCAGGTTCGGTGGCACCATCGCGTTTCGTGAACCCGCCCCCGACCGATCCGCTCCTCGGCCGCACCCTCGGTCCGTACACGCTTCGCCGATTGATCGGCGAAGGCGAAACGGGTGCGGTTTACGAGGCGGAGCAAAGCGAACCGCACCGCACCGCTGCGGTGAAGGTCCTCCGCGGCGCTGCGGACGCCGAGAGGGTTCGCACTTTCGAGCACGAGATCGACGTGCTCGCGCGCGTGCGGCACCCGGGCATCGCCGCGATCTACAGCGCCGGCACGACACCCGACGGGCGTCCCTACTTCGCCATGGAGTTCGCCCCGGGCGACACCCTCGACGCGCACATGCGTGCGCATCATGCCGGCGTCGCACGCACGCGGTCCGCTGTCGCTGCCCGACTGCGCGTGTTTCTCCGCGTCTGCGATGCAATCGCGTCCGCGCATCAACGCGGCGTGATCCACGGTGACCTCTCCCCGGACAACATTCGCGTGAGCGACGACGGCGCGAGCGTGAAGATCGTCGACTTCGGCGTCGCGCGCCGCGTCGACGGCGAGGATCGGGACGGGCGCGTGCGCGGCACCCTCGCATACATGAGTCCCGAGCACGCGAGTCCGGAAGCCGCGGACATCGATGCGCGCAGCGACGTCTACTCGCTGGG
>CAZEPH010000263.1:0-4556 GCA_964514075.1 uncultured bacterium
TTTGAAATCCGTGGACGAGGAGTTGATTGCAAGGTGTGCGCCCTGGTCGGTGATCAACCGCGTCAACGGCATGCGCATCGCCGGCGGACAGGAGATCGGTATGGCCTGCGACTTCAGCATCGCGGCCGACACTGCGGTCTTCGGCCAGGCCGGCCCGCGTCATGGATCGGCGCCGGACGGCGGTTCGACGGACTTCCTGCCGCTGTACGTCGGGTTCGCCCGTGCGATGGAGAGCGCCGTGCTGTGCGAGCAGTGGAGCGCGCACAAGGCGCTCGCTCTCGGGCTGCTCAACCAGATCGTTCCGGTGCTCCGATACGAGGGACAGTGGATTCCCAACCCGCTCGTGATCACGGACCGGTGGACCGACTCCTTCGGGACGATCGTGTTCGGCGACTTCAAGCAGGGTGCGGAACGCCAGGCCGCGAAGGAGATCCTCGCGAAGGCCACGACCGACCTGAGTCGTCTCGACCTCGCGGTCGAAGCGTTGTGCACCCGCCTGCTCATGCTGATGCCGGAGTGCGTGTCGAAGACGGTCAACAGCCTGCGGAAGCACAAGCAGTGGCATTGGGACAACACCAGCGTGACGAACCGCGAGTGGCTCGCGCTGAACATGATGACCGAAGGACGCGCGGGCTTCCGCGCGTTCAACGAAGGGCCCAAGAACCGGCGCGAGGTGGACTTCATCCTTCTGCGCCAGATGCTGGCGGACGGGCATCCGTGGGACGACGAGCTGCTGCGCGCGATCTCGCCGCAGTATCAGCAGCTGCAGGAACAGCGCTGAGCGAGCCGCGTCGCGCGGAGCGATCGACGCGATGAACCTCGCCCTCGAGGGGCAGGTCGCGCTCGTGACGGGCGGGGCCGCCGGCATCGGCGCGGCAGTCGCCGCGGCGCTGGCCGCTGAGGGCTGCGACGTTGCGATCGTCGATCGTGCGCCCGCGGCAGACATCTCCGCGCGCGCGATCACGGACCACGGGCGGCGCGCGCACGTCCTCCAGGCGGACGTGCGCGACGGCGCGGCCGCGGAGCGTGCGGTGGCGGCGGTGATCGGCGAGCTCGGCAGGCTCGACACCCTCGTGTGCAGCGCGGGGATCACCGCGGACGCGACGGTTGCGAACATGACCGAGGAGCAATGGGACGACGTCCTCGACGTGAACCTGAAGGGATGCTTTACGTACGTGCACGCGGTCGCCCGCCACATGATGGAGCGCCGGAGCGGCCGGATCGTCACCATCGCCTCGATCAACGGCCTTCGCGGCAAGTTCGGCCAGGCGAACTACGCCGCGTCGAAGGGCGGCCTCATTGCGATGAGCAAGTCCGTCGCGCGGGAGCTCGGGCGCTTCAACGTCACGGTGAACGTGGTGGCGCCGGGCATGGTGATCACCGACATGACGCGGAAGCTGCCGGCGGATCTTCTCGAGAAGGCGACCGGCGAAACGGTTCTCGGCCGGCTCGCCACGCCCCAGGACTGTGCGGATCTCGTGGTGTTCCTGTGCTCGGAGCGCGCGCGCCACATCACGGGAGAGGTCATTCGAGTGGACGGCGGCCAGTACATCTAGGGAGGCTCGCATGGGTGCACCAACCCCGGACGTGAAGACGTTCCCCGAGTGGGAAGGCAAGCCGATCGAAGAAATTCTCTACTACTGCCGGGAGCTTCTGGAGGACCCGACTTTTCCCACCGTACGCCGTTGGCGGGAAGCCGGCGGCAGAGTGCTGGGGCACTTCCAGGTCTACTTTCCCGAAGAGATCGCCCACGCGGCGGGCATGCTGCCGTTCCGCCTGCGCGGCGCGCCCGTCGAACCGACCCAATCCGATTCGCGCTTCGGTTCGTATCTCTGCTCGATCGTCAAGACCACGCTGGAGATCGCTCTGACCGGCGCGGTCCACGTCGACATGTTCGTCACGCATCCGATCTGCGACGCCGCGCGCAATCTCGCCGGCGTGTGGGGCCGCAACTTCGACTTTCCGTGCGAGATTCTCTACCTGCCGCAGAACGCGAACTCTGGGCACGCGCCCGAGTACCTGCGCGGGGAGTACGCGCGGCTCGCGCGCTGCATCGAGAGCGTGGCGGGCTGCACGATCTCCGATGACGACCTGCGCCGGTCGCTGGCGGTCTTCAACACGAACCGCCGGCTGCTCCGGCGGCTGCAGGACATCAAGCGCACGACGCCGTGGCAGCTCTCGGCGGATGGGGCGTACGCCCTGCTCGCCGTCGGCGGAATGATCCCGCGCGAGGAGCACAACGCGCTGCTCGAAACGGCGCTGCCGTTGATCGAGCAGAGCGCGGCGCGCTCCCAGGATCGCATCCGCGTCGTGTTCGAGGGCGGGTTCTGCGAGCAACCGCCCCTGGATTTGATCCGCGCCGTCGGTCGCTCCTGCTACGTCGTCGACGACGACTTCCTGATCGGCATGCGCTGGATCACGGAGGACGTGCCGCTGGACGGCGATCCGCTCGCGCAACTCGCCCACGCCTACATCGAACGATCCTCCTACAGCCCCGTGCAGCACGACGCGCGCAAACCGAAGGAGAGGATGCTGCTCGCGCGCATCGAGCGGGCGGGGGCGCGCGCGGCGATCGTGACCGCCGCCAAGATGTGCGAGCCGGGTCTCGAGGAGCAGGTGGCGTACACGCACGCGCTCGATGAGGCGAAGATCCCGTACTTCGTGAGCGAGTTCGAGGAGAACATGACCAGTTACGACCACCTCGCCGTGCAGCTCGAGACATTCGTCGAGAACCTGATGTTCGACTGAGGGAGAGAAGACCATGTCCGTCGACACGCCTATGGACTCGGCCCTGGTGGGGCGAGGCAACGCGGAAGGCGCGCGCTTGTTCCGCGCGTGGTTCGATGAACTCACGCACGCGGCGCAGGAGGACCGGCGCGCGGCGTACGTGTTCGTCATGGGAAGCCTCGGCGAGTTGATCCGGACGTTCGACCTGCCGCTCGTTTTCCCGGAGATCAACTCGTTGCAGACCGCCGTGCGCCACGTTGCGCACGAGTATCTCAATGAGGCCGAGGACTTCGGCTATTCGACCGACATTTGCGGCTACGTCAAGGCCGACGTGGCGGCGCAGCTACGACGCGGCTCGCTCCCGATGGGGAACATCCCGAAGCCGGCCATCGCCGTGTACACGAACGCGTGCAACACGTACATCAAGTGGGCGGAGATCTGGGAACGCATGTACGGCGTCCCCACCGTCACGCTCGACGTGCCCGGCAACCGCTCGGCCCACTCGGCCTCGTTGCCCGGCAGCGCGGAGTTCGAGAACGACCGGCGGTACGTCGCGGCGCAAGTCCGCGAACTCATCCCGATCTTGGAGCGCGTGAGCGGCGTGCGGTTCGACGTGGATCGGCTCCGCGAGAACATGGCGCACGCGAACGCGATGAACCGCGACTGGAAGCGCGTCCTCGAGCTCAACGCCAGCGAGCCCGCGCCGTTCAACGCTCTCTCCGACGGAACGATCTTCCTAGGCGTTGCGAACGCGCAGCGCGGCACGGAAGAGGGCGCACGCTACTTCGCGGAACTGGTCGCGGAAATGGAATACAAGAGCGCGCACGGCATCGGCACGCTCACGGACGAGAAGCACCGGCTGATCTTCGTGGGCGTTCCGTGTTACCCGATCTTCCGCCGCTTCACCGAGATGTTCACCGAACTGGGCGGGACATTCGTGGCGTCGACGTATCTTTCGTTCGCCTCGGGCGGCGCCAACACCGGCACGCAGTGCCGCCTCGACGACCCGGTGGAGGGCCTGGCCGAGGGGCTCCTGCTCAGCGTACGCGACGCGATGGACAGCATGTTCTTCACCACGGAACCGCTGCTCACCATGGTCCGCGACTTCCACGCGGGGGGCGTGGTGTTCCACCCGATCAAGAGCTGTCGCACCGTGTCCACCGGCCTGGCGGACAGCCGCCGCGCGCTGATGGAGCGCGCGGACGTCCCGTGTTTGTTCATCGAGTCGGACATGATGGACCGCCGCGTCGTCTCGGAAGCGCAGCTCAAGAACCGAATCGACGCGTTCTTCGAAGGCCTCGAGGCGCGGCGGCACCAAACGGCCGTCGCTCAGGGCTGATCCGAACGGGAGGTCGCACGAATGGCATACGCAGCCGGCGTGGACGTCGGGTCCACCCAGACGAAGGCCGTCATCATCGACGAGGCGAAGCGCATCATCGCACGCGCGCTCACCGACACCGGGTCCAACGTGACCCTGGCGGCCGAGGGCGCATTCCAACAAGCGCTGCGCAACGGAGATGTGCGCGAGGAGGAGGTCGAGTACGTGATCGGCACGGGCTACGGGCGCTACAAGGTCACGTTCGGCAACGCGCAGGTCACCGAGATCAGCTGTCATGGGCGGGGAGCCGTGCAGATGTTCCCCGCAACGCGGACCGTCGTCGACATGGGCGGCCAGGACACGAAAGCGATCCGCGTCTCCGGCACGGGCGAGATCGTCGACTTCTGCATGAACGACAAGTGTGCCGCGGGCACCGGCCGCTTCTTGGGCGCGGCGGCGGCGGCGCTCCAGATCCCACTCGATGAACTCGGCCCCACCGCCCTCACCGGCG
>CAZEPH010000264.1:0-4555 GCA_964514075.1 uncultured bacterium
CGGCTCGTCCGCCAAAATGAGACGCGGGTGATTCACCAGCGCGCGTGCGATCGCCACGCGCTGCTGCTGCCCGCCCGACATCTGCGACGGATGGTGGTGCAGGCGATCCGCGAGGCCCACCAACTCCAGCGCGTGACGCGCACGCGTGTGGCGCTCGCGTGACGAGAGCCCCGCATAGAGCAGCGGTAGCTCCACGTTCTCCGCCGCGCTCGTGCGCGAGAGCAGGTTGAATCCCTGAAAGACGAATCCGATGCGTTCGTTGCGCACGCGTGCGCGCGCGTCGCGCGAGAGTGTGGAGACATCGGTTCCGTCCAGCACGTAGCGCCCGCTCGTCGGGCTGTCGAGACAGCCGACGATGTTCATGAACGTGGACTTCCCGCTGCCGCTGGGGCCGCGCACGGCGACGAACTCGCCCTCGCCGATCCCGATCGACACGCCGCGCAGCGCGTGCACGTCCACCTCGCCGAGCGAGTACGTCTTCGTGAGATCGTGCACGTCGATGACCGGACGCGTCCCGGCGCCGTTCGTCGTCACCGCGTCGGGCGTCCTTGCGTTCCGCCGCCCGGCGGCGGAACCGGTCCTTGCGTGAGCGGTGACGTCATCGCCGGTCCGCTCTTCTGATCCAGCTTGATGCCGACGACGACCTTCGCATCCGGGGGGAGATCGCCGCGCACCACCGCGCTGAAGGTGCCGTCGCTCACACCGGTGACCACGCGCACGGGTTGCGGCTTGCCGTCGGCGCCGAGGACGTACACCGTGCCCGGTCGCGTTTGCTCCGCGATGCGCCGCGCGGATTGCGCCATCGCCGCGTCCATCTGCTCGCGCGTGCGGCCGCCGCGCGGCGGCGGCGCCGCAGTCACAGCCCGCGGCGGCGCATCCGCGTTCTCCCCGCCGCGCTCGCCGCGGAACATCCCACGAAACGCCTCGCGCGGATCCCCGCCCGCCGCGCGGATCGAGTCCATGTGCGCACGCATGCGTTCGCGTTGTTCGGGCGTCGGACGCGGGCGGCCGTCCGGCGGTCCGCCCATGCCGTCGACCGGCGGGCGCCCCCGCTCGGGCACGGAGCTGTCGCGCGGCGCCGCATCCATCGACCGCACGCCGCCCATCGGCGGACGCCGACGCGCGGGCGCCGGCTCGTCCGCCGCGCGGGCGCCGCTCGCGCCGCTCATGCTCATACGCGCTCCACCGCCCGGGCCGCCGCCCCATTGCCCGCGCTTCGCACCCTCGGGGCGAAAGCGCAACGCCGCGTTCGGCACGCGCAGCACGTCGTGCGCTTCCGCGGTGGTGATCGAAACGTTCGCGGTCATCCCCGGCTTGAGCAGCATGTCGGGATTCCCCGCGCGAATGATCGCCGTGTACGTCACGACGTTCTGCACCGTGAGCGGCTCGAGACGCACTTCCTGCACGCGCCCGTCGAACGTCATGTCGGGATACGCGTCCACGGTGAACGTCGTGTGCATTCCCGGCGCAACCGTGCCGACGTCCGCTTCGTCGATGGACGCTTCCACCTGCATCTGTTCGAGATCGCGCGCGATCGTGAACAAGTCCGGCGCCTGCAGGCTCGCCGCCACCGTTTGCCCCACGTCCACGGACCGCGAGACGATCACGCCGGAGATCGGCGCGCGAATCACCGTGTGCTCGATGTTCACCTGCGCCAGCTCGCGCGCGGCCTGCGTTTGCTTCAACTCCGCTTCGCGCTGCAGCACCGCGAGTCGCGCCGCGTCCCGCTCCGCCTCGGGAATCAGGTTCTTGCCCAACAGCTCCTGCGCGCGCGCGTACGTGCGCTTCGCGTCCTCCACCGCCACGGACGCGCGCTGCACGTTCGCGTCGCTCTGCTGCAGTTGCGCGCGCAGGAAGCGGTCGTCGAGCCGCGCGATCACCTGCCCCTGCGCCACAGGATCGTTGTAGTCGACGGTGATCGCCGCGACGGTGCCCGAGACTTGACTGCCAACGGTGACTTCTTCCACGGGCTTGAGCGTGCCCGTCGCGGAGACGGTGGCGATGACGTCGCCCCGCTCGGCGGAGGCGGTGCGGTACTCGACGGGCTTGGGCTGTCCCTTGCGCAGCGCGAGACCGGCCACCGTCGCTCCCACGACAACCAACCCGATGACCACAATCGGCAGGCGCTTCACGAACGGAACTCCTCCTAGGCGGGCGAGACGAGCAGTGCGTACGACGCGCATCGTACCATCATTGGTTCGCTCTGCCTCGCACTCTCCCAAAAGCTCATTGACGGCGCCCCGGCGCATTCGTAGGATGCCGCCTCTTGTTAGGGCGTCCTAAGTGTCATCCTGGAGGTGTGCGTCACATGCGTGTCCCCCGTCTTGCAGGGCTGCTGTCCCTCGTCTGCGTTGTCGCTCTGTCGTCCCTCGCCCGCGCGCAAGCGCCCACGGGCCCCGGAGCCGGCCGCCGCATCGACATCGGTGGCTACGGCGAGATGCACGGCGAGTGGGCCGACGGCGAGAGCGAACTCGCGCTCGATCGCTTCGTGCTCTTCGTCGGCCACGAGTTCGCGGAGAACGTGCGCCTGTACTCGGAGATCGAGATCGAAGATGCGCACGAGGTGGAGATGGAGCAAGCGTACATCGAGTTCGTGCTCTCGCCCGCCGTGTCCGCCGAGGCAGGCCTCGTGCTCGTACCGCTCTCGCGCATCAACCTGCTGCACGAGCCGCCTACGTTCCTCACGGCGCGGCGCCCGCAGTTCGACCGCGTGATCGTGCCGACGACGTGGCGCGAGATGGGCGCCGGCATCGTGTGGCGCGCGTCCGAAACGTTCACGCTGTCCGCGTACGGATTGAACGGGCTCGACGCGCACAACTTCACCGCCGCGACGGCGATTCGCGACGGCCGCCAGGGCGGCAACGAAGCGCACGCGCGCAATCTCGCGGGCGCGGCGCGCGCACTGTGGTCGCCGGCGCTCGGTGCAACCGTCGCCGTGGCGGGATACCGCGGCGGCGCGAACCAAGCGGACGACATGCTCGACGGCGTCGTCGTGAACCTCGTCTCGGCGGAAGTGGAACTCACGCGGGCGAACGTGACGTGCCGCGCGAGCGGCGCGCTCGGCGGGATCGAGAACGCGGAGAAGATCTACGCGCTCACGGAGGAGCCCGTCGGCTCGCGTTTCCGCGGCGCGGGCGTGGAGGCGGGCTACACGATCGCGTGCAAGGACGCGCGCGTGACGCCGTTCGCGCGCTGGGAAACCGTGCGGCCGCAGGCCGCGCTCGCGGAGGGCGTGCCCGGCGTTCCCGCGCCCGCGACCACGCGGTGGATCGGCGGCGCGAGCTATCGTCCGGTTGAGCGCGTCGCGCTCAAGGCGAACGTCGTGCGCTCCTCCACCGGCGACGCCGACGAGACGGCATTCGAGACATCGCTAGGGTTCATGTTCTAAACTGCGGCGCGAAGAAAGGACCCCTGCACAATGCGCATACTGCACACGTCGATCACGACGCTCGACATGGACCGCGCGCTTCGTTTCTACACGGACGTGATGGGGCTGCGCTTTCTGCGCCGTCGCGAAATCCCCGAGAACCGCGCGGAGATCGCGTTCGTGGAAGACCCCGAGTCGGGCGCGCAGATCGAGCTCACGTGGTGGAAGGACAAGACCGAGCTCGCCGAAGGCGATCAGCTCGATCACATCGCGTTTCGCGTGAGCGACATGGATGCGGCGATGGCGCAATTCCGCGCGGCCGGTGTGACCGTGGCGAAGGAGCCGTACTCGCTCACTGGCGGCAAGAGCCGCATCGCGTTCATCACGGATCCCGACGGCATTTGGCTCGAGATCATCGAAGATCCCACGACGGCGTAACGGAGGAGCGCGACATGACACGATGGATCGTGTGTGCGGTGGTGATCGGGGCGTGCGCGTGGGGCGGATGCGCGAAGCGCGACGCCGCACCGAGCGGCGACGCGGCGCCGCCGCCCGCGGACACCTCCACGACCGCTGCGCCCGCGCGCACCGAGCGTATCGTCGTTCCCTCCGACTCCATCGGCGGCGTGTTCGAGCAAATCCGTGCGGAGCGCGCGGGCCTCGACTCCGCCATCACGAGCGGCGCGCTGGACCGCGTGCACGAATATGCATTTGCGATCCGCGACCTCGCGCGTGCCTTGCCCATCATGACGAGCACGCTCTCCGTGGACGCCGCCAAGCAACTCGATGCGCTCGTCGCGGACATCGGCCGGCAGGCGGAGGAACTCGATAACAGCGCGGACGCCGGCGACGTGAGCGGCACGCAGCTCGGCGTGTCCGCGATCGACAAGTCGATCGAGGGGATTCGCGCGTTGTATGGACGCACCCAGTAGTTCGCCGCCAGGTGGCGGCAGCGCCGTCGCCGAGGTCGAGGATCCCGTTTGCGGGATGACGTTCCCGCCCGAGGATGCGGCGGGGACGCACGTCCACGACGGACGCACGTTCTACTTTTGCAATCCGCGGTGTCTCGAGCGCTTCCGTGCGGAGCCTGCGCGTTTTCTTGCGCCGCGCTCCACGCTCGTGATGCCGACGATGCCCGCCGCTTCCACTGCGGCCGAATATACCTGCCCCATGCACCCCGAAATCGTA
>CAZEPH010000265.1:0-4523 GCA_964514075.1 uncultured bacterium
TGGTGAACTCGACCGCCAGCGGTGGCGGTGTGGCGGAGATCCTCCTGCACATGACGCACCTTCTGCGCGAACTGGGCATTCGCACTGACTGGGAGGTCTTCTCGGGGGACGCACGGTTCTATGCGATTACCAAGACGATCCACAACACGTTGCACGGCGCACCTGGCACCGTCAGCTCTGAGGATTGGGAGCACTACCACGCCGTGACGCGGCGGGCGGCCGAGCAACTCGCGCTCGACGGCGACTGCATCATGATTCACGATCCGCAGCCGCTGGCGCTTGCGGCGATGCGGCGGACACGAACGCAGACGTGGGTGTGGCGGTGCCATATCGACCTGTCCGCCGCCGACCCGGTCGTGTGGAGTGCGCTGGCGCCGCACCTCGCTCATTACGATGGGGCGGTGTTCTCTCACCGCCGCTTCATTCCTCCGCTCCCGATTCCGTGCTACATCGTCCCTCCGTCGATCAATCCCCTGTCGGACAAGAACCGGCTCCTCTCGGTAGAGGAGGAAAGAGCATGCCTGCAACCACTGAATCTGCCGGCGCACACCCCGCTGGTGACACAGATTTCGCGATTCGATCGATTGAAGGACCCTCTCGGCGTGATCGACGCATTCCTCCTCGCACGCCGCCATACCGATGCGCACCTGGTTCTTGCTGGCGGTGGAGCGGCAGACGATCCGGAAGGCGAGGATGTGCTCGGCGAAGTGCGCGAACGTGCCCAGGGTCGGGGCGACATGACGGTACTCGCTCTGCCGGCAGATGCACACCGTGTCGTGAACAGCCTGCAGCGGCGATCAGCAGTAGTCGTGCAGAAGTCGCTGCGTGAAGGATTCGCGTTGACCGTGACGGAGGCGTTATGGAAGGAGCGGGCCGTTATCGCGAGCGCCGTCGGGGGGATCCCGCTGCAAGTCGTCCACGACCAAACGGGCCTGCTCGTGCGATCGGTTGAGGGATGTGCATATCAACTCACGCAGCTTCTGCGTTCGCCACGCCTGCGCCGGCGACTGGGACGGCAAGGCAGAGAGCACGTGCGGCACAACTTCCTGCATCCGCGCGAAGCGCGCGAGTACCTCGCGATCTTCGCGCATCTGGCTCGCGCAGGGTAGAGGCGCGCAATACTGCGAGTGCCGACCGGTGTCCCAGACGATTCAGGCGTTCACGGTGAACCTGCACCGCGTCATCGATGTGACGAGCACCACGCCTGCGAGGGTACCTATCGCGTGACGACGGCGCGCGCGACGCTCACCGCATCGCCCGCGCGCACGCGCACGAGATACACGCCGCGCGCAAGGTGACGATCCAGCGCCACCGTGCGCGTGAATGCTCCCGGCGGCGCCGTCACGTCGAGCACACGCGCCACGCGGCGTCCGGTCACGTCGCACACCTCCGCGATTACGCGGGACGCGCGTGCAAGGGATGCCTCCACGCCGATCGTGCGCCCACGCACGCGCGTGCGCAGGGCGCTGCGTACGCGCGGCTCCTCGACGCGCGTCGCGTAGTAGTCGGTGTGCAGGAGAACGCTCACCGAGGAATACCCGTACTGCGCGGTGTTCGATACCGCGAGATCCGGGCGACCGTCACCGTCGAAATCGCCGCTCGTGACGTAGTGCGGCTTGTCGCCGACGAAGTACGTGTCCGGTTCCGCGAAGCGCGCGGGAGACGCGCCGAGGTTGCGCAGCACCATCACTGCTTCGAGCGTGTCCGTGCTCACGACGACGCAGAGGTCGGGCCATCCGTCCCCGTTCTCGTCCACCGCCGTAATGCCGTGGCCCGGGCCGCCGCTGTTGACATCGATCGGGGGGTAGAACGTCGCGTCGCCGCGATTCGTCAGCACGGTGAGCAGGCTGCCGAAGTTGTTCATCGTCGCGACGTCCAGGTCGCCGTCGCGATCGAAGTCGGCGAGCGTGCACGCGATAGGCTCGGGCTTCGTGCGCCAGCGCGTCTGCGCAGCGAATGTTCCGCCGGTCTGTCCCACGAACACGGAGACCGTGGAATCCTCGCGATTCGTCACGACGAGATCCGCAAGGCCGTCGTTGTTCAGGTCGCCCGGGACGACGACCTGAGGCCCTTTGCCCGCGCGTAGGGTGGCGCCGACGCTGAAGCCACTGTTGTTCACGATCACCGTGATGCTGCTGTCCGCGGAGTTGGCGCTCACGATATCCAGATCGCCGTCGGCGTCGGCGTCCACGGCGGCGGCGCATCGCGGTTCGAGACCCGTCGTGACGCTGACCGGTGCGCCGAACAGCCCGGCCCCCGTGCCGTACATGATCTGCACCGATCCCGGAAAACGGATGGCCACGGCCATGTCCTGGACGCCGTCGTTGTTGTAGTCGTGCACGTCGATCCACCACGGGCTGTCGCCCACCGCGATGGACGGATCGCGCAGAAACGTCCCGTCTCCGCTGCCGCGCAGGAGCGTCACAGCGTCGTCGTCGCGCGCAGCGGCAAGGATGTCGAGAATGCCGTCGCCCGTCACGTCCGCCGCCGTCACCCCGTGCGGACGTTGATCCGTTCCGTAGTCGCGGCGCGCGTGAAAGCCGGAACCTGCGTTCCACATCACCGTGATGCTCTGCGCCAGTTCGTTCGCGACGACCATGTCGAGAAGTCCGTCGCCGTCCAAGTCGGCGAGCGCGACTGCGCCAGGCGTGAACCCCGTGCCATAGCGCGTGCCCTCGACGAGACCGGCGCCCGGAATATTGGTCATCACCGTGGCGCCGTACTCGAAGGCATTCGTGACAATCGCGTCGGCGTGGCCGTCGCCGGTCACGTCCCCGGCGGCCACCCGCGTGACGGTGCTCGCGAGCGGCAGGCTGGAGCGGGCGCCGAACGATCCGCGTCCGTTGTTCGGAGCGAGAATGATGGACTGCGCGATCGGCGACGTGATGATCGCGTCGACGAACCCGTCGCGCGTCACGTCGGCGAGTGTCAGAGCGAGCGGCATGCTCGGCAGGCTGAGCGCGATGCGCGGGGAAAACGTGCCGTCGCCGACACCCGGGAAATGCGAGATGCGGTTTCCCGTGGGATTGAGCACAACCAGATCCAGTACGCCGTCGCCTGTGATGTCGGCGCAATGCACGTCGTCCGGGTTCGTCGTGTTGCCGTAGTCGACCCGTGCGGCAAACGTGCCGTCGCCGAGTCCGAGGAAGACGCCGACAGCGTTGCCCTCCCAACAGCTCACGACGATGTCTTCCGCACCGTCCGCGTTCACGTCGGCGACGTCGATGTTGTCCGGCCCGTTGGCCGTGCCCAGGCTGGGCCACCGCTCGAACGTGCCGTCGCCGTGTCCGGCCAGGAGGATGATCGAATCCGCACACACGTCCACCACCGCGATGTCCACGAACCCGTCGCCCGTGAAGTCCGCCGGCGTCGCGTCCTCGAGACAACCGCCGATCGGTGTCGTCCCGGCCTGCGCGAACGATCCCGCGCCGGTGTTGCGGACGATCCCGACCGTCCCCGAATTGCGATTCGCAACGATGATGTCCACCAGACCATCCAGATCCACGTCCGCCGTCGCAACGGAGCGCGGATACGCCCCGCCGCACGGCACGTGGGTGGCGGCGTGGAAGAGATCGGTCGGGTCCGGACCCGCGACTTGCCCCCGAACGAGGGCGGGCATCGCGAGAATGGCGCACGCAAAGAATGTCACGGACAGGGATGGTCGCATTGGGCAGGCCGGGGTGCGTGTCGACGATGCTTGGGATTCACACTGAGGATAGCACGAACGCGGGGGGAAAGAGGAGGCGGGGGCCCATACCGTGGGCTGTCATCCATAACGGGGGTCGTGGGGCCATCCCTGCCGATGCCGATCGTGGCATACCCCGCCTTCCACGCGCCGCACCCCTGATGCGACGCCGCGGGGCACCGTAGCGCATCGCTCCGACAGTTTCGCGCGAATGGGCGTTGACCGAGCGGTGCGCGTCGCCGCAGAGTGCACGACAGAGGAGGATCGACACGAATGGCTGAAGCGCGCACACCCTCCGCGGTGGGAGGGTTGGAAGGGGTCGTCGCGGCGGAGACGCGTCTGAGCGACGTGGACGGAGCCCGCGGCCGATTGATCATCGCAGGATCCGACGTCGAGGACTTGGCGGCGCGGTACACGTTCGAGGATGTGTGCGCGCAGTTGTGGGGTGGCGCGTCGGCGGCGGGTGTGACGGCCGCGCTCGGGCGCGCGCGCGTGGCCGCGTTCGAACGCGTGCCGCACGTCGGCGACGCGCTTTCCGCGAGCGACGCGATGGATGCTCTGCGTGCCGCCACCGCCCACGTGTGGGCGAACGACCGCGCCACCGCGGCGGTCACGTTGACCGGTGCGCTCGCCGTGTTCGCGGCCGCGTGGGCGCGTCGCGCGGCCGGCGCCGCGCCCGTCGCTCCCGATCCCGCGCTCTCACACGCCGCGGATTACTTGCGGATGTTACGCGGCGGCGCCGCGCCGAGCGCAGCGGAGATCGCCGGCATGAACGCGTACCTCGTGACCGTCATCGACCACGGGATGAACGCATCTACGTTCACCGCGCGCGTTGTCG
>CAZEPH010000266.1:0-4501 GCA_964514075.1 uncultured bacterium
CTCTGCGCTGGCACGGCCTGATCGCGGACCTGGTCGCGTTCGTCATTCTGTTCCAGCCGGAGTTGCGCGGGGCGCTGGCCACGCTCGGGCAGAGTCGCTGGGTGGGGTCGTTCCTGCGTGTGGAGGCGTACGGCGTGCTCGGCGAGGTGATCCGCGCGGTGGAAGATTGCGCGGCGCGGCGCATCGGCGCGCTCGTCGTGTTCGAGCGCGATATGGGACTCCGCAACTACGAGGAGACCGGACGCCGCATCGATGCGCGCGTGTCCGCGGAGTTGATCGAGACAATCTTCACCCCCGGCTCGCCGCTGCACGACGGCGCGTTGCTCATTCGCGGCGAGCGCGCCGTAGCCGCGGGGTGCTTGCTTCCGTTGAGCGCATCCACCGCCATTCCGGCGGGGCTCGGGACGCGGCATCGCGCCGCACTGGGGCTCGCGGAGGAAACGGACGCCGTCGTGCTCGTCGTGAGCGAAGCGCGCGGCATGGTGAGCCTCGCGCACCGCGGGCGCTTGATCACGGACCTCGACGAGGGACGACTGCGCGCGGAGCTGACGCAGGTGTTCGGTCCCGCGCCGAAGGATGCGCTCGAACCCGCGACGAACTGACGCGCGCTACGCCGGAACGACGACCTCTTCCCCCAAGACGTGCGCACGCACGAGCGGCACCGGGAGCGTGCCCGCCTCCAGCAATCGCGCGTGGAAGTCCCCCAGACGAAATGCCGCGCCCTGTTGCTTCTTCGCCTCCGCGCGCATGTCCAGGATCGCCAGCTTCCCGAGCATGTACGACGACGGCTGCGTCGGGTTCATGCAGTAGCGCTTCACTTCCGCGACAGCGTTCGGCCGTTCGAGCATGACCTCGTCCACCATGAAGTCCACCGCCTGGTCGAACGTCATTTCGCCCGTGTGCAGTCCGACGTCCACGATGATGCGGCCCGCGCGCCACAATGCGTCCTTGAGCTGCCAGAGGCGCGTGATCGCTTCGGTGTAGTAGCCCTCTTCGTACATCATCTCCTCGCAGTACAGCGCCCAGCCTTCCGCGAGCACGGAGGAGTCGGCGAGTTTGCGCGCGAGAGAGGTCACGCGGATGCCGTGCATGAGTTGCAGGTGATGCCCGGGATACGCTTCGTGCAGCGCGGTGAGGACGCGGCTCGCGCGGCAGTGTCCTTGCAGCTGCTCGTGCTGCACCTGCGGCGGCGCGGTGAGATCCACGGGCGTGGCATAGAAGTACCCGAGCATCGTGCGTTCGAACGGACCGGGCGCCTGGTACGCCGCGTACGGAGTCACCGAGCGTTCGAAGGCCGGCGTCTCCACGACCTCGCACACCTCGCCCTCGGGGATCGGGGCGAGGCCGCGCTCCACGATGAAGCGGCGCAGCGCGGCGACATCGTCGCGGTAGAGCGCGAGGATCTGCGACGGCTCGGGGACGTCCTCCTTTGCGCGCTCGATCACCTCCCGCCAACTCGGCGCGCCCGGGTCGATGAGCCGCGCGGTCTCTCCCATCAGGCGCAGCAGTTCGTCGAACGTGGCGCGACCGCGCGACGCGATCGCGCGGCTGTCCATGGGCAGGAGATGGTGGCGGCGGAAGAGCCAATCCAGCTTGTCGCGGCCGACAGCGAAGTGCCCCCGCGCGCGCGGCGACACGTCGTCACGCATCGCGGTGGAGTATCGCCGGAACGCTTCGACCGCGCCGGCCGCGGGGCCTTCGAGCTGCGCGACGAGCCGCGCGTCGCGATCGCGTACGTACGTGAGCACGTCGTGCACGAACTCCGCGCCGCCGTCCGCTATCTGCGCGGCCACTTCCGCGAAGAGCGCCGGCGTGAGCGAGAGATCCAGGTTCGCGCGTCCCGTCTCGAGGAAACGTGGCAGCGCGGTGAAGCGCGCAGCCATCGCGCGCACGCGATCCTCCAGTGGGGGCGCGTCGCGCAGCATCAGGAAGTACAGAGCGTAGATACCCCACTCCACGTAGCGGGACGGGTCGGAGCGGTGGATGTGCAGGTCGTCGATCCAGAACGCCGCGCTCTCGAGGTGGCTGCGTAGGAGCGCGTGATCGATCTGCCGGGCGTGCGGGAGCGCCGCGGCGTCGATCGCGCCCAGCCGTGCCAGGAGGTCGCGGTACGTGCGAACCGCGGCGTCGAGTGCGGGAAGAGAGAGGTCGTCCATCTCCATGTCGTAGTCGTGGCGGCCCGCCATCGTGGCGGCGATGGGGCTCTGCCGGAGGGTCGTCTCCACGATTTCGTGCTCCAGTGCGGCGAAGCGCTGGTCCGACATGTCTTATCTCTCCCGAAAGTGATCGTAGCCTGAGGCGGTGAGACGGATCGTGCGGCCGTCCGCGCGACGCAGCATAACGCAGCCCGGACCGCGTGTGGCATGGCCGATGATCGTGAGGCCCGCGCGCCCGGCACGCGTGCACGCCGTGCGCGCGCGGCGCCACTGCTCCGGGGCGAGTGCGACGAGGAGTTCGTAGTCGTCGCCGCCGGTGAGCGCGAAGTCCTCCGGGGTGGTGTGCGACAGCCGGGCCGCGATGCGCGTGGCCGGATGCAGCGGGAGGGCCGCTTCGTCGAGTGTCAGCGTGACGCGGCTCGCGCGGGCGAGGTGTCCCGCGTCGGACGCGAGTCCGTCGCTGAGGTCGATGGCGGCGTGTGCACCGATGCGGACGAGAGCGGCGCCTTCGTCCAGACGGGCACGGCCCTCGAAGTGGCGCGACAGGGCGTCGCGCAGGGCGGGGCGCTGCGCGCGCGAGGCACGGGCGAGGAGCGCCGCGCGTGCGCGCGGTGTGCGGCAGTCGCGCGCACGTGCGTGCCGTTCGAGAAACGCGAGGCCCGCAGCAGCGCCGCCGAGCGCGCCGGTTACGCAGAGGATGTCGCCCGCGCGTACACCGGCGCGGCGCATCGGCGGGACCTGGGGTGCGCACGTCCCGACAACCGCAACCGTGAGCGCGAGCGTGTTCGATCGCACCGTATCGCCGCCGACGAGCGGCAGGCCGAGCTCGCGCGACGCGTCGCGGAGGCCGCGCGCAAGGTCGCGGACCCAGGCGGCGCTCGTCTCCTCCGGGAGCGCGAGCCCGAGGAGTGCGCCGTGCGGCGCGCCACCCATCGCGGCGATGTCGCTGGCGTTCACGGTGAGGGCTTTGCGCGCGATTTCCTGCGGTCGCGACCACTGGCGCCGGAAATGCACCCCGTCGACGAGAACGTCCAGCGCGACGAGCGGCGGAGCGTGTAGCACACGGCTGATCGCCGCATCGTCGCCGATGCCCACGCTCCACGAGGACTGCACTCGTCCGATCGTCTGCTCGATACAGTCGATCACACCGAACTCGCCGAGCGCGGCGAGTTCGGGGGCGGAGGAAATACGGTGCGCGGTGCGCTGTGCGGATGACCGACGCATGGGGCGCGCAGTATCCGCCGGATCGCGGGCCGTCGTCCATCACTTAGGCCGACAAGGCGATGTCCTCCCCGTGAATGATGTCTCGCGCCCGCACGTCGCGCACGGCGCCCAACGCAATCGCGAGACCCGCCATGGAGACGAGGTCGTCGTCGTTGTGTCGGATGATCGGTGCGACATCCGCCGGCTCGCCGCTGCGCAGGAACCGGTGGAAGAGCGCGGGCACCTCCCGCGACGGCAGGTCGCCCACGCGTTCGCGTCCGAGGACGCGCGACTCTAGGGTGGACAGGCGGCGGTTCTCGAACCCCGTCGTGTACGCGCGACGCGCGAGCGAGAGCAGGTCGATGTGCCGGCCTGGGCGCGGAGTGCCCACGCGATAGAGCGCGCTGCGCGCGTAGATCATCGGGAGGTCGAACGTCCCGCCGTTGAAGGTGACGACCGTCGGTCGCGCACCGATTTCGCGCGCAACGTGAATGAGCAGCGTTTCCTCCGCGGGGTAGGTCTCGGCCAGGATCTGCCGCACGCGTACGACACCCGACTCGATGAACGCACAGCCTGCGAGCACGACGGGAGCGTTGGCGAGACCGGCCGTCTCCAGGTCGATGAGGACGACGTCTCCGGAGGGGACCGGTTGCGCATCCGCGCGCACGGCGCCGGCACCCCGCAGGATGGACTGCGGAAGCGGGTGCGTGACCTCACGCACCAACACGTCGCCCGTGGGGCCGGCGACGCGCCGCATTTGCAGGCACTCCTCGATCGAACTGCCGGATGCGAACAGCGCACGCGACTCCGCCGGTGGCGCGGAGGGCAGTGTGGCCGCGCGGCGCAGCAGCCGGCGTGAGAGTTCGTCGAATCGCTGGCGTGTTTCCGTCGACGCGCCGCCACGCGGGACGCCGAGCAGAGAGACGCGGGGCTGCAGGAGGAGACGCACCCCGGTCATGACTCGACTCCTGCCCCGTGCGTCAAGTGCTGCAGGAGCGTGATGGCCGCGCTCTTCGAGGGTATCGGCCAGCCCGTGCCGATGTCCGGATCCTGCTGCGTCGCGGGGCGCAGGACCGGGAGACCGACGCACGAGGGACACCCCACATCGCACGGGCACTCGGACACCATGGTGAAGGCGACCC
>CAZEPH010000267.1:0-4500 GCA_964514075.1 uncultured bacterium
CTCGTCGCAGATCTTCCGGGAGGACATCGGCGGCGGCGCCGTGTACGAAGCGGCGCGCATCCTCGCCGCGTTTCGCGACTCGCTCTCGCACGAGACGTATCTCACCGTGAACCCGGGGGCGATCGTCGGCGGCACGAACGTCACGTTCGATCGCGAGGCGAGCCGCGGCACGGCGTTCGGCAAGAGCAACGTGATCGCCGAGAGCACGGTCGTCGCGGGCGACCTGCGCACGCTGACGCCGGAGCAACTCGCGCGAGCACGCGCCGCGATGCACCGCATCGTCACCCGCACCACGCCGCACACGCGCGCGACGATCACTTTCGACGACGGCTACCCGCCGCTCGCACCCACCGACGGCAACCGCGCGCTGCTTGCGCTGTACGACGCGGCGAGCCGCGACCTCGGGCTTGGCGCAGTGACCGCCGTCGATCCGGCGCGCGCCGGCGCGGCGGACATCTCGTTCGTCGCGGAGTACGTGCCGCGTGCGATCGACGGCATCGGCATGCGCGGCGACGGCGGGCACACCGTGCACGAGACCGCGGTGCTGCCGTCGCTCGCACGCCAAGCAAAGCGAGCGGCGGTGCTGCTCGCGCGATTGGCGGCGCGCTAGGCGCGAATCGCGGTTAGCGCGGCGCGAGGCGAAGAATCTCCGTCGCCGCCGCGCCACGACCGAAGCGCGACACCGGCGTGAGGTGCGTGCCCAGCGGCACATTCGATTGCCGCAGGGACAGCACGTACACGACCGCGCTCGTGTCCGGCGGCCACGCGCGCACGTCGATGTCGCCGCGGCCGAGCACGGCTAGCAACTCGTCGAGATCGCGCGGTTCCATCGCGGGGAGAAGGGCGCGCGCGAGGGGGCCCCGCGCGCGGTCGTCGCCGTCGCCGCCGGCCGTGAACGGCGCCTCGTACACGACGGCGCGCGGCGGCAGGTGGGCGGCGACGTGTTCCACCAGCGCTCGCGTGTTGCGCGCGGACGCACGGGCGAACCCGAACGCTTCGCGGACGGGCCGGATGGGCGGTGCGAACCACCCGAGCGGCGCGAGGAGCAGCGCGATCGCAACGGCTCCGGCGAGCCTCCCCGCGTGGCGCGCGATGCGCTCCGCCACGGGAAGAGACGACGCGGCCGCTGCCATTGCTATGGCGAGACCATACGCGGCCTCTTCGAGATAGCGCCCATACGAGGCACGGAAAACGAGAAGCGGCGCCACCGCCGCGGCGCACCACACCACGCCAAGCACGATGCAATGCACCAGCGTGCGCCGCCCGCGCCACCGCAACGCAGCGGCGATCGCCAGCGGCACGCACGCGATGCCGCTCGGGGTGGCGATCAACGCTCGTGCGTAGAAGAGCGCCCGTCCGAGAATGTCCCCCTCGCCGCTCGTTGACGGATGCGACAGGCGAATGACGCCCGCGCTCCCACCCAAGAGCGCTACTGCCACGAGCACGACCGACGCGCGTTTCATGCGACGCCCGTCCACGTCGAGCCACAGGTAGACGATGATCGCAGCGGGAAGAATGAGCGCCGCCGTCTGTCGCGCGAGCACGCTCGCCAGCGCGAGCGCCACGCCGAGTGCGAAGTGTCCGCGCGATCCGCGCGCCGCCCGCAGCAGGTGATACGCCGCCCCCACGAGCGTCGCCTGCCCCACGTGCAGGAGCCCCATGCGATAGATGCCGTGCACGAACAGCGGCGCGAAACCGACGTAGAACGCAACGGTCGCCCACGCCGCGCCGCGGCCCATGAGCAGCTGCCCGACGCCGAGCAGGTAGAAGAGCGATGCCGCGAACAGCGCCCACGACACGAGCACATATGGCAACGGTGATGTCCCGAACATCGCGTACAGCGCGATCCACACGAGCGCGACGGTCGGACGGTAGTAGTCGCCGAGACCCGAGTACGCGGAGCGATCCAGCGACGGCGAGAGCACCGCCCACGGGCGGTGCACGTTGTCCTGCGCGAAGTGCAGCCACCCGGGATCGTCGTAGCGGAAGTACTGCGGGAGACCGAGGAAGAGGAGGAAGATCAGCGCTGCGAGCAGGAGCAGCGCGAAGGCGTGGTGCGTTCGATCGGAGAGCGAGGGCATCGCGCGAGGTATTCACCGCGCGTGAGGCGCCTGTCAAGGAGTCGATCGCAACGACCGCACCCGTGTGCGCACGTCACGTCAGGGCGCAGGTTGACGGTACGCACAGACGTTACTAAGGTGCCGGAGGTCTCCCACGACTTGCGCGCTGTCGGCGGCTCACGCCGCCGCAGGAGAGTCTCATGTCCGGTCGCAGTATCGTTCGTCCTCGTCCCCGTCCTCGGGCGGCCTCTCGGGCTGCCCTCATCGATCACCGTGGCGAGATCGACGCTCGCCTACACGGATCGATCACGCTCATGCGCCCGCGCGACGACGACGAGCCCGAGCCGCGTGACGACGAGGAGCCGCCACCGCCGCCGCCGCCACCCGTCTCCACACCGGACTTCGCCCTGCAGATTCGCGCGGGCCTCGGCGCGACCGACGGGTGCCTCGAACCGGCTGCCGCGGAGAGCCTGCGCGCAGCGGTCGCCGACCAAATGCGGCAACAATTCCCGGACGCCGACGTGCGGCAAGCGTGCGTCACGACTCCAGAGGGCATCTCCGCCAGCACCGTGGGCGTGTGGACGCGTCCCGCCACGGGGGCCGCCGGCGCGGCGCGCGATCGCGGACTCGGTCGCCTGAGCGCCATTCACCCAGGCGAACAGCTCGCGATCTTCGTGAACGCCGGCTTCGTGCGCGGCCGCGTGCAGGAGCAATTCGCCACGACGCCCAAACGCTACAACGGCCTCGGCAATCCGTCCGGAGGCGGGCCGATTCACATCACCGGCTACGACCTGCAATTCCGATCGACCGACGACGTGGAGGGGCGCATCGTCCTGCGCGTGTTCGGTTACGACGAGAGGCCGTGGCCCGACGTGTCGTTCACGATCACGTACACCGACGTTCTTCGTGTGATCGATTTCGCCGTCACGAACGAATCGCTCGAGCCCGACCAGTCGGACGATCGCGGCGTGCTGAACTACATCACGTCCGTTCTTCTCGGGATCGTCACGTTTGCGTTTCCTCCGCTCGTGTTCCTCACCATGGACGTGCTGTCCGCGGTTCTGCAGCAACCCAGCGGGGTGAACCGCACGCCGAGCATCGGCGCGCCGATCGTGCGCTCGTTCTTTCCCGACGCGGTACTCACGCCGGGCGGAGGGAAGCTGGACATGCTGTACAGCCGGATCGCGGTCGGGGGCGGCGGCATCGTGGCGGGCGGGGTCGCGCTCCCCGCGGAACGTGCGCCTCGCTGCAGCATCGCCGGTCCGGACAGGGTCGCGGCGGACTTTCGCGAAGGAACCGTCCTCGTGCAACTCACCGTGCACGTGTTCGAGATGCGCGGCGCGCTGACCGTGGAATGGACCACCGGCGACACGACACTGAGCCTCGCCGTGCGGGAGGTGCTCATGCCGTTCACGTTCCGCACGCATCGCGAAGGCTCGCGCGCGACACGAGACGTGCAGGTCCGGGTGGTGGACGTGGACGGCGTCGTCGCGACGGCGTCACGCACGATCGAGTTCCGCTTCGTCGATCAACAGGACGACGACGTCCCGTTGCGGTGCCGCGCGAAGCCGTGGCTCTGCGACGACACGGACGTCTAGAACCGCCTGTCGCCCCCCTCGGGTAGTCTGTCGCTCCCCGGGCGGGGGAGGGGCGGTCGATGGTGCGCATGTGGGGCGCGATGGTGGTGGGGGTGCGCGGGTTGTTGATCGAGGTGGAAGCCGACGTCTCCACGGGCGGGCTTCCGAGTTTTACGTTGGTGGGACTGCCGGACGCCGCGGTCCGCGAAAGCCGCGAGCGCGTGCTCGCCGCATTGCGGCACAGCGGATTGATTCTGCCGCCGCGGCGCATCACGGTGAACCTCGCGCCGAGTCACGTGCACAAGGCCGGCGCCGCACTAGATCTGCCGATTGCGATCGGACTCGCCGCGGGTGCGGGCCACGTGCCGCACGACGCGGCGAGCGAGTACGTGTTCGTGGGAGAGCTGTCGCTCGGCGGCGAACTCAAACCGGCGCGCGGCGTGTTGTCGATCGCCTTGGCCGCACGCGCTGCGGGGCACACGCGGTTGATCGTCCCGGAAGCCAACGCCGCGCACGCCCTGCTCGTGCCGGACGTGGAGGTGTTCGCCGCGCGCGATCTCTCGCAAGTCGCCGCGCATCTGCGCGGCGAGGACACGTTGCCCCTGGCGCGCGGAGGCGCCGCACCCTGCACGCCGTCCACCGACGCATCAGGGAGCCTCGACCTGCGCGATGTGCGCGGTCAGTACCAAGCGCGCCGTGCGTTGGAGATCGCCGCGGCTGGATCGCACAACGTGCTCTTCGTCGGGCCGCCGGGCGCGGGCAAGACGATGCTCGCCTCCCGCCTCCCGTCGATTCTTCCGTCGCTCACGCGAGAGGAGGCGATCGAGGTTACGCAGATTCACTCCGTCGTCACGCCCACCGCG
>CAZEPH010000268.1:0-4480 GCA_964514075.1 uncultured bacterium
CGGAACTGGAAAAGGCCAAGCTGGTGCGCGCCACGGCGGGCCGCTGCGGCGGGTGCGTTGGGCGATCGCCTCGGCGGGTTCTTGTTTCAGCTGCCGCCGAATCTCAAGAAGGACCTTCCGCGCCTCGAGTCGTTCTTGCGCTGCCTGCCGAGCGGGACACGCGCGGCGTTCGAGTTTCGTCACGCGACGTGGTTCGAGGAGGATGTGTACGACGCGCTGCGGGCGCGCGCGTGCGCTCTGTGCATCGCCGATACGGGAGAGGACTCGGACGCGCCTTTCATTGCGACTGCGCCGTGGGGATATCTGCGCCTCCGGCGAGACGACTACGTGGGCGCGGACCTCACCGCGTGGTCGGAGCGTGTGCGCACCGCGGGGTGGAGCGAGGCGTTTGTGTTCTTCAAGCACGAGGATGGCGGGATCGGCCCGCGGTGGGCGCAGCAGTTCCTCCGAGACGGGGCGAGTTGAGCGTTCGCCCGATTGCGGCCCGCGCGTCGCCGGTCCTGGGCTACGGACATGGACGGCCCCCGGGTGCGCATGTATCATGCAGCCACCGCATGAAGAAACGACCGAGGAGATCGCAGTGAGCGACAGAACACCGGAACTTCTCAAAGGTGTGATCCCGGCGCAGCCGGGTGTGAGCGCGGCCGAGGCCGCGAAACTCACCACGAACATCCCCGAGATCGATCCGAGTCTCCTCGGAACGGCACACGGAGGTGCCACGTCTTCCGCCGCGCGCCTCACCGCCGCGGCCGGTCTGCCCGACGACGGACGCCTCGGCGCCGGATGGATGGCCACGACGCTCGACGCCGCCGTTGCCTGGGCGCGCAAGAACGCGCTCTGGCCGTACGCATTCGGCACCGCCTGTTGCGCGATCGAGTTCATGGGCGTTGTCGCCGCGCACTACGACCTCGCGCGATTCGGTGCGGAGGTGATGCGCTTCAGCCCGCGCCAAGCGGATATGCTGATCGTCGCCGGCACGATCACCGACAAGATGGGCCCCGTGCTGCGCAAGGTCTACGACCAGATGCTGGAACCGAAGTATGTGATCGCGATGGGCGTGTGCGCGTCGAGCGGTGGCTTTTATCGTGCCTATCACGTCATGCAAGGCATCGATGAGATCGTGCCGGTGGACGTGTACGTGCCGGGGTGTCCGCCCACGCCGGAAGGGTTGATCGACGGCATTCGCAAACTCCAAGACCGCATTCAACGCGGCCAGCGTGCGGAAGCGGTGGATCGCCGCATCACGCCGAAGGACGGCGTGCTGGCGCCGGGAGGCACGCACTAGTCTCGTTCTAGCGGTACAGCCGCTTGATCGATCCCCACGTCGTCGGGTGTACCGGGGTCAGGCCAGCGTCGCTTCGCAGGTTTCTGAATCCGAACCAGATGTTCGGATTGGCTTGGCCCATCGTCTTGTCCGCCGGATCGGCGCTGCCCCATCCGCTGACGACGCCGATGTCGTCGCTCGATGCAGGGGCGTAGTTCGCGAAGAAGCTGTTCCCACCGTTCGCCGTGAGGGCAAGGAGATGATAGGTCTCCCCGGGCCAGATTGCGACGTCGAGCGGGATCACGGCATTCACGTTTCCCACGTCGATGGGAACGCTGCGCATGACGACGTTGAACCCATCGCGCAGGATGACCGTGGCGCCCAGGCCCGCGTTCGGATACTCCGCCGAGAGGAGTATCGTTGGTCTGAGCGCGGTCAGTTGAATCCCGCACACGAACCACCCCGACTCTTGATGAGGCAAGTCTGGTCCGGGAAGCACGACCTCGGTGGCGTGAGTGGTCGAAAACAACGTGAGGAAAGTGGCGAGAATCGCAGCGGTCTTCATCGGCAGCCCCTCTCCATGTCTGCGCCGCACGCGCGGAGCGGGTGAACCCATGCCGACACGCGTACGGTCTCACTGTCGCCCAAAATCGTGGACCGCCAAAGGGGGGGTGTCAACGCGACCGTGGATCATCGATCGCTCCCCCTCGCGATGCCGACTCCTTCCGCCGCCGGCGCGCACGGCGTCAACACGGCCGTGGACGCTCCCGCGCGCGCCGGGTAGAATGCCGCGATTCGCGCACCGTCGCGCGCACTCGACGCCTACTCGGAGATCACGCGTCCGCCATGTCCGACGCTCCCGCGACCCAGATCGATCCGTTTGCGCCCGCCGCCGCCTGGCCTGTTCCGGAGAACGCGCCCGCGCTCGTCGTCCTGCGTGACGTATGCGGGGACGCCATCCACGGCGTGACGAACCAATTCCACGACCTCGCCGTCACGCTCGACCGCCGCGTCGCGGTCGCCGCGTGCACCGCATTGCGCGACGACCCGCGCGCGCGCTTCGACTTCTGCATGGACGTGTGCGGCGTCGATTGGTACGAGTCGCGCGAGACACGCTTCGACGTCGTCGTGCACCTCTACTCGACGGAGCACAACCACCGTGTGCGCCTGATCTTCCCCGTGCCCGAAGAGGACCCGACGATCGACACGCTCGTCGGCGTGTGGAAGGCCACGAACTGGTTCGAGCGCGAGGTGTTCGACATGTTCGGCATTCAGTTTACCGGGCATCCGTGGCTCAAACGCGTGCTGTGTCACGACGACTTCGTGGGGCACCCGCTGCGGAAAGACTACGACGCGACGCTGCGTCATCCCTACAGCGGCGACGCCGAGCTGCCGCCGCATCTCTTCGACGCCATCCCCGGTCCGAAGCCGGCCCGCATAGAGGAGCGCTGACGCATGGATCCGATCGAGGTCGCCATCCCGACGCAGACGCCGGATCGCGTCATCGTCAACATCGGACCGTCGCACCCGGCCACGCACGGCACGTTCCGCGTGACGTGCGTGCTGGAAGGCGAGGTGATCGTCGACTCGTACACGCAGATCGGTTACCTGCACCGCTGCTTCGAGAAGATGGCCGAGAATCACACCTATACGCAGGTCATCCCGTTCACCGATCGCTTGAACTACTGCAGTTCGTTCATGAACAACGTGGGCTACTGCAAGGCGATCGAGGACATGTTCGGCGTCGAGATCCCGAAGCGCGCGCAGTACATCCGCGTGATTCTCTCGGAGTGGTCGCGCATCATCGATCATCTCGTATGCGTGACCACGAACCTCGTGGACCTGGGGGCGATCACGAACTTCTGGTATGGGTTCACGCTGCGCGAGATGATCTACGGCCTGCTGGAAACGTGCTGCGGCGCGCGGCTCACCGTGAACTACGCGCGCGTGGGCGGACTGGTGGACGATGTCCCCGCGACGTTCGTGCAGCACAACCGGCAATTGCTGAAGGCGCTCGAGCGCTTCTCTGACGACATCGACGCGCTCAACACGAAGAACCGCATCTTCCACGAGCGCACACGCGGCGTGGGTCCCATCACGCCGGAGAACGCGATTGCGTGGGGATGGACCGGTCCGTGTCTGCGCGCCGCGGGCGTGCCGTACGACGTGCGCAAGGCGCAACCCTACTACGACTACGACAAGTTCGACTTCGACGTTCCCGTCGGCACGACGGGCGACACGTTCGATCGCTACCTCGTGCGCATGGAGGAAATCAAGCAGAGCGCGCGTATCATCGCGCAAGCGCTCGACGGATTCCCGGAGGGTGCGTTCTGCCTCGACGACCGCCGCTTCGCGCTGCCGCCGAAGGACGAGGTGTACACGAACATCGAAGCACTGATGGATCACTTCAAGCTCGTGATGCACGGCATGAAGCCGCCCGCGGGGCAGATCTACTCCGCGACCGAAGCGGCGAACGGCGAGCTGGGCTTCTATGTGATCTCCGACGGATCAGGACACCCGTACCGCCTGAAGTGCCGTCCGCCGTGCTTCGCGATCTTCCAAGCGTTCGATGAAATGCTGAAGGGCTGCTACATCGCGGACATGGTCGCGATCCTGGGGTCGATCAACATCGTGGCGGGGGAGTTGGAGCGGTAACGTCGGCCGTGCACATCGAACACGTCGTGTTCGACATGCACGGCCTGCGTGGACCGGGTTCCCCCCAACCGGTCTACTGCGTCAAAACGACCTTGTGCGTCACGACCTCCGGTCCTGCGGTGAGACGCACGAAGTAGATTCCGCGCGACACGCGCCGCCCGCCGGCATCGGTTCCATCCCACGCGAGCGTGTGATCGCCTGCGCCCTGCATCTGCTTCTCGACGTTGCGCACCACGCGGCCGGCGGCGTCGAGCACGTCGGCGCTGACGAGACCGCCCGCTGCGAGCGTGTACGAGAGCCGCGCGTCGGTCCGCGTCATCGTGGACCGGTCGTGCATGCGCAGGCCGAAGACGGCGCGGCCGGCGGAGCGCGGCGTGCTCGCATCTCCCGGTTCGTACTGCACCAACTCCTCGCGCGTGCCGTCCGGCGCAATCGACAAGATGAAGCCGATGCCCGGCGCGTAGTATTTCGCGACGTGGATGCCCGGCTCGATCGGCGTGAAGTCGTCGGTCACGACGCAGTCGCCGCTGCACGAGGCCGCGGGCACGCTCTCCGTTCCTG
>CAZEPH010000269.1:0-4430 GCA_964514075.1 uncultured bacterium
GGGATCGTCGATGTCGTTGACCTTGTCCGGCCACGCGAGCGGCCACGTGCGGGGATCGTTGCTGATCGCCGGCGACCGTCCCTTGTTGAGCGTCGGGTCGGCCTCGAAGTACCCCGGGCGCGGCTCGAAGCGCTCGACGCGGTTCCCATACGGGCTGATCGCCTGTCGTTCGCGATATCCCGTCTCCATGATGTATTGATCCAGACCGGAGCGCGATTGCACTTTCGCCAGGACGAACGGTGTGATGCCGTCCGTGTAGTTCATACCGCTGCCCTTCGGGGCTTCTGCGGAGTGAAAGACGCTCAAGTCCACACCCAGCGGATCTGCGGGATAGTCTCCCACCATCCCGTAATTCCAGAACACCGTGCGGATGTTCGCGGCGTCGTGCGTGCCGGACCGTTCCGCGTCCAGTGTGCCGCGCTGCTCGGGCGGCACGACCGGCTGCAGGTCGGCGCGCACGTGAGGCGCGCACGCGACGGCGGTGAGGACGGCGAGCGTGAGTATCCGCATGACTACGGCGTTCCTCCCGCCGGCTGCGCCGGTACGGGGTTGATGGACAGGCCGATCTCGACGCGACGGGGTGCGGCGAATCGCGTCGGGTCCGCAAGCGCTCCGCGGTCCGCCGCGGGGTAGCGTGAGTAGTACGGGCTCCCGGACGTATTGAAGACGAACCCGTTGTTGAACCGCGTGTCGAGCGCGTTGAAGACGCGCGCGAAGGCGGTCAACCCGCGCGCGGCGGGACCGATCGTTTTCTCCGTACGCAGGTCGAGGAGTACGGACGTCGGTTTGCGCCCGGAGTTCGTTTCCAACCCGCCGCCGAAGCCGGTATCGAGTGCCGGCGTATACGGCTGTCCACTGCCGACGCGCAGGATCCCGCTCACGAGAAACGCTCCCGGTTGCGAGAGGTTCACCGTCATGTTGAGCGTGTTGCGTTGATCCCAATTCAGCGGGATTTCGCGCGGGCGCGGGTCTTCTCCGGCGGAGGCGCGCGTGGCGGTTTCCCGCGGATCGCTGGAGTTGCCGCGCGCGCGTTGCCACGTATAGTCGATCGCAGCGCTGAACGGACCGATTTGCCGTTGATCGAGCGCAACCGTGAATCCGATGACGTTCCCGAAGTCCACGTTGGTCAACCGCGCGTATTCCGCGCCGTTGTACGTCGACAGGAACTCCACGCCCAGGAGATCGCGGATGTCCTTCGAAAACAACGTGAGATCGAGGCCGAGGAGATCGGTGACGGCCTGCTTGAATCCGAATTGATATTGCACGGTTCGTTCCGGCTTGATATCCGGATTTCCCAACACGCCGTAATCGATTCCTCCTGCCTGCAGCCGCGCGAGGATCGAGTAGTCCGCCCGGCCGAAAATATCCCCCAGCGGCGGAAGTTGGGAGAAGTGCCCGTAGGCGAAGGACAGCGCGGACCGTTCGGTCACGGGGTACGACACGCCGAGACGCGGGGAGAACGTGACCTTCGCCTCCGTGGCAACCGGCACGGAGGGCGGCGCTCCGGCGATGGCATTTGCGGGGTTCGCCAGGTCGCTCGGCACGGTGGAACGGGCGTTGAAGTAATCCACACGCACGCCGCCGCGCACCGTCAGATCGCGCCAGTCGATCTCGTCCTGTGCGAACACGGCGCCCAGGTGCGGGTGATACGTCTGCTGAGCCGGATAATCCGGCGGCTCGTCGGTCTTGCGGATGATCTGCGGCACGCCGCCGAGCGTGGTGTAGATCAAGTACGTCGGAACACCGAAGCGCAGGCTCGGCAGGTTCATTTCCGCGCCCATTTTCACGAGGTGATCCGCGCTGACCTGGTTCACGTACGAGGCCTTCGCGACCGAGGAGCGCGTGACCTGCGTGAACCGGTTCAGGTCGACGCCTTGGATGATCGTGTTGCCCAGATCCTCGTCGCCGACGGGAGGGCCCGCCTCGTCGTAGCGTGGATCGAACGCGTCGTCGTAGCGATGATCCCTATAGTCGAACGAGTTGTAGCGCAGGTTGAGCGTGTAGAAGCTCTTCGCCGAGAGCGTCTGCGTCCAGTCGAGCCCCTGCACCGTGGAGACGGTGCGCTGCCGGGAGAGTCCGTCGGGATTCTCGCGAAACGCAAACGCCGTTCGGCGTTCGTGCGCGACGTTGACAATCGCCTGGTAGTCGATCTGCACGGAGGGGACGGCGCGGGTGGAGAGTTTCGCTAGCGCGGACCATTGCCGGGAGTACCCTAGTGCCACGGTGGCGCTGTCCCCCGTCGGGTGGTAGACGTTCGCCAAGGCGTCGGATCTGTCCGTCGGGAGGAACACGCGCCGGCCTTTGACGTAGTCGTCGAAGACGTACCGCCGCCCGCTCACGAGATACTGCGTGCGCGCAAACGGGAGCGGGCCGCTCAGTGTGAGTTGGTAGTTCTGCACATCGCTCGGATGGAACGAGGCGTCGGTGATGGAGCGGCGCGGACCGTCGTAGGCGAATCCGCCGGCGAACGCTTCCGCCGAGTAACGGAACTGCGGACCGCCCCTGCGCAGGACGGCGTTCACCACGCCACTCATCGCCTGCCCGTACTCGGCGTCGAACGTGCCGCTGATAACCTGCACTTCTTCGAGCAGAGAGCGATCCAGACGCAGCGTGGACTTGTTGTCGTAGACATTGTTCACCGTCACGCCGTCGACTTGGTATTGCACTTCGCCGGTGCGTCCACCGCGAAAGTGCCCGTCCACCACGCCCGCCTGCAGGTTCACGACGTCCTGCAATTCCTGCACGGGGAGCTTGGCGATTTCGTCCCGCCCCAATCGGGCGACCGAGCTGGTGAGCTTGACCTCCACCACGGGCTTCTTCGCCTTGATCACCACTTCCTGCATCAGCACGGCGGCCTCGTCCAGACGCGCGTCGAGCGGCGTGGTTTGATCGGCGGAGACGCGCACGCCGGTGACGACGGCGGACCGGTGTCCAACGAGCAGGAACTTCACGTCGCAGGTCCCGGACGGGACGTTCAGGATAGCGTAGCGTCCATCCGCACCGGCCGACGCGCCGATGTGTTGCCCGACGACGATCACCGTGGCGCCGGATAGGGCCTCGCCGCGCTGGTTGGTCACACGACCGGAAATCTTCCCGGTCGTGCCGGCGAGCGCACTCGTGGCAGCACACACGAGCGCGCACAGACAGGCCCATGTGACGTTCCGCATCGTCATCCCCTGACACGCAATGCGAGACGCCCCGGCGAGTGCGGCCCGCCGGGGCGTCTCTCGGTTAGTCGAGTACGAGTGCCCGACCCGACGCGTTCGCCGTCTCCGCACCGGATACGAGGTCCGTCACCCGCACGCGGTACAGCACCATTCCGGCCGGCCAGTCGCGCTGCGCGATCGACGCGCTGTGCGTACCCGACGGCATTTCGCCGTACTCACGCGTGGCGAGGCGACGACCGCTCACGTCGAACACGTCGACGCTCACGCGCCCGGCGGTGGGCATCGCATAGCGCACGTTGAGATTGTGGTTGCGTCCGAGCGGATTCGGCCCGGCTCCCAACAGCACGAAACTGGGTGGGGCACCGGTGGCCGGATCGTTCACGGCCGTGAGGCCGTTCACGGGATCCATGTATGCCCACACGTTGCAGCATTGGTTCTCGAACTCCCGGAACCACCAGGCGCGCGCGCCGTAGCTGTCCGTAAACGGCGTGAAGGAGTCACCGTCCAGGAGATCGATCCCGATGAACAGGCTGCCGTCGCCGCGGCCGGCGGGGTACCCCATCTTCGTCAGGACGACCGACAGCTCCGCGGTGTATCCGGTGTCCGCGGTGAGGCCGAGCGTGTCGAGCGTGGTGCCGGCCTTGAGTTGCACTGCCACCTTGGCTTTCGCGGAGTCCACCATCGCCGGAAGGTAATCCTGCGGCAATGCGGCGCCCGTTGGTCCGACCTGGAATGTCATACGCCGACTGAGCAGGTTGTTGTCGGTCCCGCGCAGTCCCCTCTCGTTCATGCTGACGATGAACCCGTCCCACGAGTCGAAATTCGGGTGGTATTGCACGACCTGATCCCGCACGTCGAATCCGAAATACAGTGTGTCGTCGCGGAAGAAGATCTTCACGGTTGCGTCGCCGGGATCGACGATCGCCGCCAGACCGCCGTTGACGACGGGCTGGAATTGCCCGGCGCGCCACGGTCCCACCCCCGGGTACGTGTTGCGCAGCGCATCATCGCCGTAGCGAATGTCGAATCCCGGTACTTGCGACCACACCGCATCGCTCAAACTTCCATCGATGACGGGCGCTGCGTATGCGGCGCCGTTGGGAATTCGCATCTCCGGCTTGATCGTCGGCTTGAACGTCGTGTAAATCGTCACGTCGGGCCGCGAGTAGATGTGCACCTCGTCGTACCACATCGCGTTGCCCCACGGGCTTTGCCACCACGTCCGGTTCGAACTGAACTTCGCCACGTTGAGCGGATAGAAAT
>CAZEPH010000270.1:0-4426 GCA_964514075.1 uncultured bacterium
GGCGACTTCGGCGATGTCTACAACCTGCGTTCGACCAACTTTGGAGCGACGTTCACCCCGCCGCGCGCACTCAACGTGCGGCCCGGACTCGATCGCGCGCAGATCTTCCCGGCGGTGAGCACCGCGCCCGACGGGCGCATCGATGCGTTCTGGTACGACCAATCCGCGGGCGACGGCGTGAGCGATCTCACCGACGTCTACTATGCCTACTCGAACGACCTCGGCGCCACATGGTCCGTGCCCGCGCCGCTCGGCGCCTCCCCGTACGCCGTGGAATCCGGCAACAACTTCAACGCTCCCAATCAAGGCGACTACATCGACGCTGCGTGCAACGCCAGCACGTCCGCCGCGCTCGCGGCCTTCGCGGCGTTCACGCCGTTCGATCCGTTCAGCAGCGGCGAGAACGCAACGGTCGCCGTTGTGTCCGCGCCCAGCGCTGTGACGGCCCTGCGCGTGCGCCCGGCGAGCGTGACGTTCGACGACGCGGGTTGCGGCGCCGGCGGCGCGCGCGACGGCGCGCTCACCGCGGGCGAGACCGCGACGCTCATCGTGCCCCTCGAGAACATCGGGCGCGGCACGGCGACCGGCGTCCGCGCGACGCTCGCGTCTGTGACCGACGGCGTGAGCGTGACGCTCGGCGATGCGTCGTACGCCGCGATTCTCCCCGGCGCCAGCGGGGCGCCGACCGTGCCGTTCGCCATCGCGCTCGATCCGGCATTCGCATGCGGCGCCGACGCGCGCTTTCGTCTGGACATACATTCCGACGGCACGGCGGATACATATTCCGAGTTCGCGCTGCCGACCGGCGTGGTGGAATCCCGCTCCACGTTGCTGTCCGAGACGTGGGATGCCGTGGTCCCGCCGCTTCTCCCGTCCGGATGGACGCTGGTGAACCAATGCGGCGGCCTTCCGGGGTGCACGTCCAACGCCTGGCGCACCACGACGAGTTCGTCTCTCTCGCTGCCGAACGCCGCCGTGTGCAACGGGACGTCCGGCGCGTCGTTCGCGCGCCTGTTCGGTCCGTCCCTTCAGGTGCCGAGCGACGCCGATTACGTCGACGTGGAGTTCGACATGTCGCACTCCCTGCAGGAGGAGGACGTGCGCACCGCGCGCGACGCCGCGTCGTTCGAGTACTCCGTCGACGGCGGGCTGAGTCGATTCGCGTCGGCGGATGCGGTGGAGTTCGTGCGCCGCTACACGCACTACGTTGTGCGATCCAGCGGCGTGCTCTACGGAGACCGCTCCGGATGGTCCGGCGAGAGCGGCGGCTACCAGCACGTGCGCGTCCGCGTCCCCGGCCTCGGTGGTCACACGTTTCAGCCGCGCTTCTCGTTGAGCACGGACACGGGCGTGGCGTCGTCGGGCGTGTGGATCGACAACGTGGTCGTGCGCGCGGTCAGCGTCGGATGCGGTTCGTGTGCGCCGACGACGGACGCGCGTGGAGTGCACGATCCGTCGCCGCGCGACGACGATGCGTTGCGTGCGTGGGCAGAGCGACGCGCGGGCGGCTCCGCCGCCGTCGCATACTCGCTCAAGACCGCGGGGCCTGTTTCCGTGCGTCTCGTCGATGTCGCGGGGCGCTGCGTGTTGCGAATCGACCGAAACGACGTTGCGGCGGGGCGGCACCGTGAAGTGCTCCCACGCGCGCGCGAGTTGGCGGGCGGGGTCTACGCCGCGGAGGTACAGGCCGCAGGTGTGCGCGTTGTTGTTCCGGTGTTGATCGTGCGGTAGAACGCGCGGGCAGGACGCGCCGCGCGGCACGTTACCGCCGCTTCGGGAAGATCAACCGCACGCCGTAGTCGTAGAACACGTATTGCCACGCCCAGTTGACCAGCACCACGAGGCGGTTGCGAAACCCGATCAACTGAATCAAGTGCACAACCAGCCACACCGCCCACGCCGTGAATCCCGCGAAGTGCCAGCGTCCGAACTGCGCGACCGCCGCGTTGCGGCCGATCGTCGCGAGAGAGCCGGGATCCTTGTACGCGAACGACCGCATCGCGCCGCCGCGCAACATGGCGCACGCGTTGCGCGCCGCGAGCCGTCCCTGCTGAATCGCCACAGGCGCGACCATCGGCAACGGTGCACCGTCGTGCAAGAGGCATGCGGCATCTCCGATCACGAACACGCCGGGATGATCGTGCGCTTGCAGCGTGGCGTCGACGATCGCGCGGCCCTGCTTCCCCGTCGGCAACGCCAGCGTCTCGATCAGCGACGCAGCACGCACGCCCGCGCCCCACACCATCGTGTGCGAGGGGATCGTCTCTCCGCTCGCGAACGCGACACGCAGGCCATCGAACGACTGCACACGCGAGTTGAGGCGCACCTCGACGTTCTTCCGGCGCAATCGCGCAACAGCCTTCTCGCGCAGGTCGGGCGCGAACGCGTCCAGCACGGCGGGTCCGCTCTCGACGAGGAGGACGCGCACGTCCTCCATATCCAGGTCGCGGAAGTCGCGCACGAGAACGAGGCGGATCAGCTCGGAGATCGCGCCGGCGCACTCCACCCCGGTCGGCCCTCCCCCGACCACGACGAACGTGAGCAGCGCCTGTCGTTTCACGCGTTCCGGTTCGTGACTCGCCGCCTCGAACGTCGTGAGCACATGGTCGCGGATGGCAATGGCGTCGTCCACATCCTTGAGGCCAAAGGCGCGCGATTGCAGTTCGGCGTTGCCGAAGAAGTTCGTCTGTCCGCCCGGCGCGACGATCAGCGCGTCGTACGCGAGCCACCCGTCGGCGAGCAGCAGGACGTTCTTGGTGAAATCGCAGCCGGTGACCTCGCCCATCCGAAAGCGCGCGTTGCTCTGCGAGCGGAGAATGCCTCGCACGGGGTGTGCGATATCTGCGGGTGAGAGCCCCGCGGTGGCGACCTGATACAAGAGCGGCTGGAAGAGGTGGTAGTTGCGCCGGTCGACGACCGTCACGTCGACGGCCTCGCGCGCGAGCGCACGCGCCGTGGCGAGCCCGCCGAACCCTGCGCCGACGATCGCGATGTGCGGGCGGCTCATCTCTATTGCGCGAGCAGGCGCCGCGCCTTCATCAGGTGACGCATCGCCTCGTTCGGGCGGCCGAGTGCATCCAGCAACAAGCCCAAGTTGAAATGCGCGTCGGCGAAGTCCGGATCGCATGCCACGGCGCGCTTGTAGAACGTCACCGACTGCGCGCGACGCCGTGCGTCCTCGCACAGCACGCCGAGGTTGAACCACACGACGGCGTCGCGCGGATCCAAACGCGCCGCCGCACGGTAGTGCGCATCCGCTTTCGCGAGTTCACCCGCCTCGTGATACATGCGTCCGAGATTGACGTGCGCATCCACGAGCGACGGATCGAGCGCGAGCGCTTGGTGGTACGCGCGGCGCGCTTCCTCCGACGACTCCTCCTCCAACTCGCATGCCAGGTCGAACCAGTGCTCCGCGGAGAGCCCCGGCTCGCCGTGCGGCGCGTCGTCCTCGTCGTCTTCCACGAGCACCAACTCGGGGGCGGCCGTTTCGGGCGCAACGTCCGACGCCGCGAAGTGGAATTGAAACTGCCCGGAGTCCGGCTCCCACCGTGCCGTGCCGTCCCACACCACCACGCGCCGGCCGTCGGCATACACATTGAGCGACGAGAGCGGCACGCCGCTCGGCAACTGCCGGCGCAGCGAGCGAATCAACCGCGCCACGCGCTGCGGCGCCACGCCGCCATCAAGCAGACCCTTCACGGTCCGCAACACGAGCAGGTCTTGGAATGTCAACGAGAGCCGTCGGGCGCCGCGTCGCGGCCGCACGTACCCGGCACGCACCCACGCGCGCACGCGCGCCTCGGGCAATTCGAGGATGCGCGCGGCGTCGCGCGTGGTGAACTCCGTCATCGCACGCGCGCTACGACTTGGATGCGGTCTTCTTCTTCGCGGGCGCCGCGGCGGTGCGACGAGACTGCGCGGCCGGTTTGCGTTCGGCGCCGGTCGACGATCCTTCCACCTTCTCGAGGCTCTGCTTGAGGGCCTCCATCAAGTCGATCACCTGCGCGCGTTCCGCTTGCGGCGCGACCGCGGTGATCTCCTGCCCGTCCACCTTCTTCTCGACGACCTCCAACACGCGCGTGCGGTACTCGTCCGCGTATTTCTCGGGGTGGAATTGCTCGTTCGCCAACTCGTCGATCAAACGCGTCGCGAGGTCGATCTCCCCGGGGCGCGCGGACGCACCCTCGCCCTTCTCCACTTCGGAGAACGCGCGTACTTCATCCGCCCAGTACATCGTGTGCAGCATGAGCCCATCCTGCGCCGGGCGAATCAACACGAGCGTGCCCTTGCCGCGCATGACGAAGCGCGCGAGCGCGACGCGGTTCGTCTTCTGCATTGCGTCGGCCAGCAATCGATACGCCTTGTCGCCGCCTTTGTCGGGGCCGAGGTAATAGGTCTTCTCGAAGTAGATCGGGTCCACGTCCGC
>CAZEPH010000271.1:0-4419 GCA_964514075.1 uncultured bacterium
GGTTTTCGGGAGCGACCGCAACAGAACGCGGGTCGTCTTGCGACGATCCGCCGACCGTGCAGCTGTAGCGGCCTTTTTCTTGGCCACGGACAATCCTCCTTGGTTCAGAGCTCCGCGCGCGCGAGCAGCGCGCGGCGCGCATCTGTTGCCGCACGACGCACGGCGTGCGCGTCGCAGTGCGTGGGGTGACCGCCGCGCACGAGCGCGACGCCGTCGACGAGTACCGTGTCCACGTCGCTGCCGCGCGCGCTGAAAACCAGACGATCCGCCAGTGATGCGTCGTCTCCGGCGGAGAGGTGTGGCGCGTCCAGACGCACGACGATGACGTCCGCCCGTTTCCCGACTTCCAGGCTGCCGATGTCAGCGTCCCATCCCAGCGCCCGTGCGCCGCCCAGCGTGGCCATTTCGATGATCTCCTCGCTCGTGAGTGCGCCCGGTTCGTGCAAGAACGACGGGAGCAGTGCGGCGAGACGCATCTCCGCGAATATGTCGAGGCTGTTGTTGCAGGCGCCACCGTCCGTGCCGAGCGACACGTCCACGCCGGCATCGCGCAGCGCCACGACATCGCAGATACCCGACCCGAGTTTCAAGTTCGACCCGGGGCAGTGCACGGCCTTGGTCCGGGTATCGGCCAGTGCCTCCCGATCCCGTTGCGTGATCCACACGCAATGCGCCAGACGCAGCCGATCGCCGAGCAGTCCGACGTCGTCGAAGTAGCGCACGACACCGCGGCCCACGGCGCGTTCGATCATGTCTCCCTCGAGACGGCTCTCCGCCGCGTGGGTGTGGACACCGACGCCGGGGCGCGACTCGATCTCCGCGGCGACAGCGCGCAAGAGCGGCTCCGTCGCCGACAACGCGAAGCGCGGCGCGAACGCGTAACGCAACCGATCGCCGCGAGCGCCGTGCCATCGCTCGCACAACGCGATGCTCTCCGCGAGCGACGCATCCGTTGTCTCGCACAAGCCCGTGGGGCGATCGTCCGCGGCGTCCATCATCGCCTTGCCGGCCACCGCGCGCAGGCCGCTCTCTGCCAGCGCCTCGAACACAGCGTCCTGGTGATGCACCGTGCCCATGTCTTGCACGCAGGTCGTACCGCCGAGGAGGAGTTCCAACGCGCCGAGCCGCACGGAGGCGGCGAGACTCACAGGGTCGTGCGCGGCTTCCATCGGCCAGATCCGGTCGCGCAGCCACGCGATCAACTCGCGCCGCTCCGCCAACGCGCGAAAGAGCGTTTGACAGAGGTGTACGTGCGTCTGCACGAAACCCGGAAGCACGACGCAGTCGGAGGCGTCGACGACCTCCGCGCCCGCGGCATCCGCCGCACGCACTTTTCCGCAGCGTGCGATGCGGCCGTTCTCGACGAGGAGATCACCGCGGACGGGTGCACCGGCTGGGTGCACAGAGTACAGCCATCCGCCGCGGATCAGTGTGCGGGCGTGTTCGGGAGTCGGGTCCATTGAGTGTCCGGACCATACCCGCCTCCCCCCAGTGAAGCAAGGCGTGCGGCCCGGCCGCCGCATGCGCCATAATGCGCGCACACGATGAGGGCGCAGGAGGACGGACCGTCATGGCGGTGATTCACCCGTTTCGCGGTGTGCGATACGCAGTGCGCGCAATCGGCAACGTCGGTGCAGTGCTCGCTCCCCCGTACGACGCGATCGCGCCGGACGTCGAGCGGGCGCTTCTCCGCGCGTCGCCGTACAACGTCGTGCGCGTGGAATTGGGCGCGCGCGACGCCGCCGACCGGTACGAGGTCGCAGCCGCGACGCTGACGGCGTGGCGCGAAGCGGGTGTTGTCCTGCGCGATGCAGAGCCGTCGTTGTACGTGTCCTCTATTTCCGCCGGGGATCGCGAGCGCATCGGACTGACGGCGCGCGCGCGGCTCGTGGATCTCGACGATGCGACGTTGCCCACACACGAGCGCATCCTGCGGCACGAGCGTACGCTCTCCGGCCCGAAGGAAGATCGTCTCCGCATGCTGCGCGCCACCCGCATGCACACGAGCAGCGTGTTCGCCTTGGTCGACGATCCCGCGAACGAGATCGGCGCGCTCTTGATGCCTGTGTTCGAGAACGCGCCGGTGTTCGACGTGACGGACATCGCCGGGGTGCATCATCGTCTGTGGGTCGTGAACGATCCGGTGCGCGTGTCGCTGCTGACCGAGGCCTATGGATCCCGCGCGTTCTTGATCGCCGATGGGCACCATCGGTACGAAACCGCGTTGCACTACCGCGACGAGCGCCGCGCCGACGGAACCGCGACGCCCGCGTGCGACGACGTGATGCTGTACGTGTGCCGCATGCAGGATGCGGGACTGCACCTGCTCGGATACCACCGCAGCGTGCACCTCACCGACGGGTTTGTGCCCGCACATGTCCTCGCGCGTATCCGCGAGGCGTTCGACGTGATCGACTACGGTCCGCTCGACGGCGCGGCGCCGTCCGCCGCGTTGGCGGAGAGCCTCGTCACGCGCGGCAGCGATCGTACGGCGCTGGCCGTCGCGGTGGACGGGCGACAGTACCTGTTCGTCGCCCGTGCCGCGCACGCGAGCGACGCGCCGCTGTCCGGCACGCTCGACACGTCGGTGCTGGAGCGCGACGTGCTTACCCACATTCTCGGCCTCACGCCCGACCGCATTCGTGGCGGCGGCGTGGTCGACTTTCACCACGACGCGGGCGACGCGTTCGCACTCGTCGCGCGCGGCGCGGCGCAGATGGCGTTCGTCTTGAATCCGGTCGACGTGCACACGGTCGCGCGCATCGCAGCGGGCGGCGAGGTGATGCCGCAGAAGAGCACGTGGTTTTCGCCGAAGGTTCCGACCGGTCTCGTGATGAACCCGCTCGACGACTAGGCCGCGTCAGTCGCTCGATCGTCTCCACTGCAGTCTCTCGATCCCGGCGGTCGCCGCCGGAAGCGCGATCAGACAGCACGCGAGCGCCACGAACGCCGCGCCCAGCGGATGCGCCTGAACGCCGGCGTGCCGGAGCAGGACGAGCGCGACCCAGGGAAGAGCGAACACGACGGCGAACAACCACTGGCCGACGGTCGTGAGCATGTTGGCACGGCGTGTCCACGCAAAGTTCGTGCAGTGTGCCCCAACGATGAGGCCACACGCCGCTCCAGCCGCCGCGAGTCCCACGCCTGTGAGGATGGCGTCCGCTGCGCTGCTCCGAGCCACGAGCGCGAGGATCGCACACGCGCATGCCGCGAGCGGCACGGCGATCCCGCACGCGGCGAGGAGCTTCGCCCTCACGATGCGCAATGCACCGACGGGGGCCGCGCGCACGCGCCAATACGCCAGCCGGTCGAGCGCGAAGATGCGCGAGCCCACGTCGTAGCCGATCCAGAGTGCGACCATCTGCGGGGCGGCGGCGCGCGCACCCGGGCTCTCACGCGTGAGAAGCGCCGCGAGGACCATGTACCCGACGACGCTCAGCAAGCCGGAGAGCGCAATGGGTGCGCGGCGCAGGAGCAGCCAGTCTTTGTGCGCGAGGCTGTGCGACACTGTTCGACTCGCCGCGCGCCGTCGTGAAGACGCTTCCGACGTCTGGGCCTCGCGCGATGTCCACCCGCGCGCGTACAGGACTGCTCCACTCCACTCCGCGCACGCAACCGCGGCGGCGGCTGTCCCCGCGAGCACGGCGACCGCGAGCGCGAGCGACGCGCCGTCTTCGCGCGCGGCGGCGTCGATCCCACGAGCCGCCCACGCGCCGGGCAGCCAGTGCAGAACGCGCACCCCGATGGAGGACTGCGCGTCCGGAAACGCCCGCATCGCCTGCATGACGTCCGTGATCCGGCCGCTGTGACCGCTCCAGAGGAGGAGCAAACCGAATCCCGCCCCCGTGATGGCCGCGATCGTTTCTAGCGCGACGACGGCACGGCGACGGGGAAACAGACGCGCGAGAGCGGTCGCGCACAGCATCGACACGGAGAGTACGAGAGCTCCGAGGAACACGGCGAGCACGCACGCGACGCCGATCGTCCATACACGCGCGGAAGTGCCACGCGAGGCGGCCGTGCCGCACGCGATCATGCCCGGCAACGTCAGACCGACAGCGAACGGCAACGCGGCGATCATCTTCGCCCGGACGACGCGGCGTCCGGGAACGGGTGCGACGAGCAGCCGGTCGACGTCCCTCGTGAGAAGTGTGACGGCCATCCCGCTGTCCAGGAATAACGCGAGCAGGATCACGCCTGTCGCGGCGATCGAGAGGGCGAAGATGTTCAGGATGTGTTGCGCATCCGGCGCGGCCTCGGCGAACGCGAATGCGTCGGTCAGCGCCGCGTCGATGGCCGTCGCGATCGTCACGCACCAACACAGCGCGAGAAACGCGAGGAACGCCGTGCGCCGGATCGTGGCGCCGGGGCGCGCGCGCAGCGCATTTTGGAAACTGTGCCACCGCAGGACGAGGAGTG
>CAZEPH010000272.1:0-4375 GCA_964514075.1 uncultured bacterium
GGCAAGGAGGCGTCGGGCACGGGCAACATGAAGCTGGCGATGAACGGCGCGCTCACGGTCGGGACGCTGGACGGCGCGAACATCGAGATCGCCGAAGCGGTCGGCGACGAGAACATCTACATCTTCGGGTTGACGGCGGAGGAGGTGCGCGCGCGCCAGGCTGTGTCCGGCGACGCGCGTGCACTGTACGAGAGCGTCCCGCGCATCCGCCGCGTCGTGGATCTGTTGACGAGCAGTGCTCTCTGCGGTGCGGAGCGCGAACTCTTCCGCCCGATCGTCGACGCGATGCTCACGCACGGCGATCGCTACCTCCACCTCGCGGACCTGGAAGCATACATCGCGACGCAAGAGCGCGTGACAGCCGACTTCACGAACTCGCGCGAGTGGGCGCGCCGCGCCGTCTTGAACGTCGCGCGTTCGTCCTCGTTCACGAGCGATCGCACGATCGCCGAGTACGCGCGCGACATCTGGGGCCTCACGCGCACCGCTCTGTGACGACGGCCCGCGTCCGCCCAGCCATCCCGCGCCTGCTGCGGTACGACGCGGGGTGCCCCGATCCCCTCGGCGCACGCGTGCAAGCCGGCGGAGTCAATTTCTCCCTCGTGGCTCCGTCCGCGCGCGCGGTGTCGTTGTGTGTCTTCGAGCCCGGCGGGGATCGGCCGCGCGCCACGATTCCTCTGGCGCCGCGCGAGCACCGCACGGCCGACCGGTGGCATGTCCTCGTGCACGGGATCGGCGCCGGTGTGGAGTACCTATGGCATGTGGAGAGCGTGAGCGGTCCTGCGTCCAGCAGGGAGGGCGGGGTGCACGTGCTCGATCCATATGCCCGGCGCCTGAGCGGAGCGGAAGTCTGGGGCGATCGTACGCGGCGCGATCGCGCGGAGACCGTGCTCGGGTATCGGTGCGTCGTGGAGCACGAGGCGCCGCGTGCGAACACCGCCCACCGGCCCACGCGCCCGCTCACCGACGACGTGATCTACGAGATGCACGTGCGCGGGTTCACGCAGCACGCCTCGTCCGGCGTCACGCACCGCGGAACGTACGCGGGCGCGAGGGAGAAGCTGCCGTACCTGCGCGATCTCGGCGTGACGGCGATCGAGCTCTTGCCCGTGCAGGAGTTCGACGAAACGGAGAACGCGCGCGTGAACCCCCTGACGGGCGCACCACTCCTGAACTACTGGGGATACTCGCCCGTCGTGTTCTCCGCTCCGAAGGCGGCGTATGCGTCCGCTTCCGCACACGACGCCGCGTCGGAGTTGCGCGCGTTCGTGGACGCCGCGCACGAACTCGGCCTGCGGATCATCCTCGACGTGGTGTTCAATCACACCGCCGAAGGGGGTGCGGACGGCGACACGTATGCGTTTCGCGGAATCGACGACGCGCTCTACTACCTGCACGATCCCGTGACGGGCGCCTATCGCGACGTGACCGGGTGCGGCAACACGGTCGCCGCGCACGAGCCGGTCGTGCGCGCGCTCATCGTGGACGCTCTCTCGTGGTGGGTCGAAGCGATCGGCGTCGACGGCTTCCGGTTCGATCTGGCGTCCGCGCTCACGCGCGACGTGGACGGTGAGCCGATCGCCGGCCCCGTGCCGTTGATCGACGACATCGCGGCCGCGCCCGCCTTGCGCGACGCCGTCCTCATCGCCGAACCGTGGGATGCGGCGGGGCTCTATCATGTGGGGGCGTTTCCCGGAGGGGCGCGCTGGTCCGAGTGGAACGGGCGCTTTCGTGACGTCACTCGCCGCTTCGTGCGCGGTGAACCCGGCCTCGCGCGCGAGATGGCGCTGCGTCTGGCCGGAAGTCCCGATCTCTACGCCGCGCGCGGCCGCCCGCCGAGTGCGAGTATCAACTTCGTGACGTGTCACGACGGCTTCACGCTGGCGGATGCGGTGACCTACGAGCACGCGCGCAACGACGCGAATGGAGAACACGGCTGCGACGGATCGCGCGACAACCACACGTGGAATTGCGGCGTGGACGGACCGAGCGACGATCCCGCGGTGCGCGCGCTCCGCGCACGGCAGGTGCGCAACCTGCTCGCGCTCACGTGTCTCGCGCATGGCGTGCCGATGCTGCTCGCGGGCGACGAGATGGGACGCACGCAGCGCGGGAACAACAACGCCTACTGTCACGACGACGATGTGAGCTGGATCGACTGGTCGCTCGCGGAGGCGAACGCGGATCTCGTGCGCTTCGTGCGCGGGCTGCTCGCGCTGCGCCGGCGCGAACCGCTCCTGCGTCCGTCCGTCTTTCCCGATGCGAGCGCCGCGTGCACGCATCGCGTGGCGTATCACGGCCCTCGCCTGTACGTACCGTCGTGGGAGACGGAGTCGCGCTGGTTCGCCGTGCATCAGTGGACGGCGGGGGAGGCGGGTCATCACGCGTACATCATGGCGAACGCATCGTGGGACGGGCGAGAGTTCGAGCTGCCGCCGCTCGATGCGGCGGAGTGGGTGCGAGCGCTGGATACGTCGCTGCCGTCACCGCACGACATCGCAGAAGCCGGCGCGGAAGAGACGCTGGAGAACGCGGACCGCTACGCTGTGTCCGCCCGGTCCGTCGTGATGCTCGTGGCGCGCGTGCGCTAAGCGCGGGCGTCCGCGAGAACGGTCCGGAGACGCGGGAACACCGCGTGAATGTCGTCGACCGAAACGGCGCCCACGGACAGACGGAACCACCCCGTCTCCTCGCGCAGTCCGAACGCTTGAAAGGGCACGACAGCGAGGCCGGCCTCTTCCAGCAGGAGCGCGCGGATGTCGGTGTTCGTGCGAATGGCGCGGCCATGCACGGTGCGGCCGATGAGCGGAAACTGCGCGGACAGGTAGATTGCTCCCTGCGGTGCGATGACCTGCACGGGGTATCCGTCCGCGGCCATCGCACGGAAACCCGCGTGCAGCGCATCGAGCCGCGCGCCGAGAGCGTCGTGCATGGTGCGGTGATACGCGGCAACCGTCTCCGGTGCGTCCAGCAGCCGCGCGGTCGCAAGTTGCTCGGCGCGCGGCGCCCACGCGCCGATGTGCCCGAGGATGTCCGCCATGCGGGCGCGAATCGCCGGCGGCATGACACCCCATCCCACACGCAGGCCCGTCGCGCAGAACGCCTTCGACGCGCCGTCCAAGAGCAGCGTGTACGGCGCGACCTCGGGCACCAGTTCCACCGGCGTCACGTGCTCCGCGCCGTGGAACGTGAGCATCCAGTACACCTGGTCGTACACCAAGTACACGAAGCGCCGGTCGCCGCGCGCGATGCGGCGCGCGTTCTCCTCCACGATCGCCTGGGCGATTGCCGCGAGCTGCGCGCGGTCGATGACCGTCCCCGTCGGGTTGAGCGGGGAGTTGATCGTGACGAGCCGCGCTTCATGCAGCACCGGAGCGATGTCCTCCGCGCGCGGGAAGAAGTTGCTCTCCGCGTGTACGGGGATTTCGTGGGCGCGCGCGCCGGCCAGGTACGTGTAGTGGTTGTTGTTCCACGACGGCACGGGATACACGGCCAGATCGCCCGGATCGAGCAATGTGCGATACGACGCGTACAGAAGCGGACGCGTGCCGCCCGCGACGAGCACGCTCTCGACGGGGTACGTGAGCCCCAACTCCCGCTCGTAGAATCGCGCGACCGCGGCGCGCAACTCGGGCAGTCCGTCCGACGGCGGGTAGTTCGTGTGTCCCGCGGCAAGCGCGCTGCGCGTGCCCTCGAGCAGCGCCTCGGGAATGGGAAATTGCGTCGCGTTGAAGTCGCCTACCGTGAGATTGCAGACGGGGCGGCCCGCGGCGATGATCGCGCGGACTTCGCCTGCGATGCGGAGGATCTCCGACCCGACGATCCCATCCGCGAGGGAAGAAAGTGGTCCGGTTTCCGCGAAGTCGACCGCGAGGGGCGTCGTTGTTTTCATGGCGCGCACTCTATCCGACGGGTTTGATTCCGTCGCGGGCCAATCGTGCGCCGTTCACCGTGTACGCGGAACCGCCCGCGTCCGCGATCGCGCCCGCCAAGTACCGCGCGGCGCCGCGCCCTTCCCACTCCGCGTTCAGCATGCGGTAGCCGTGGATCTTCCATGCGGGAAACTTACGGTGCGTGCAGTAGTGACGGCAGCCGTGCCAGCAGATGAGGCCGTCCCCGAAGGTCTGACGGAGGAACGAGGGGGCGAAGAGATTCGGGCGGTTGCTGTCCATGGTGGCCTCGGGAAGTGGGATGGATGATGCACGTATGGGCACCATACCAAACCTCCCTGACACTCGCCGCCATGAAAAAGGCCCCGGATCGGCCAGCGATCCGGGGCCCATGCAGACGTAGTGCTTACCGCGAGTAGAGCTGCTTGATCCCGCCCCACGTCGTCGGCTCGACGGGCACGAACTGCTGCGCGTCGATGCGCTCC
>CAZEPH010000273.1:0-4366 GCA_964514075.1 uncultured bacterium
GGCAACGTGGACGAGCGAAGGCAACCAACTGGGCGCGAACTTCGGCGCGTCTCTCGCGTGCGCGGGCGACGTGAACGGCGACGGCTACGGCGACGTGATCGTCGGCGCGCCGCTCTTCGACAATGTCGCAACCGACGAAGGCTCTGCCTCCGTGTTCCTCGGCTCTGCAAGCGGCCCGGGCACGACGGCCGCGTGGGTCGCGGTCAGCCCGCAAGCCGGCGCGCAATTCGGCTCCGCCGTCGCAACAGCGGGCGATCTCACGGCGGACGGGTATGCGGACGTGATCGTCGGTGCGTATCAATTCGCGAACGGCGAGAGCGCTGAGGGCCGCGCGTCCGCGTTCGAAGGCGGTCCGGACGGTCTCAGCACGCTCGCCGCCTGGACGGCGGAGAGCAATCAAGTCGGCGCGGGCTTCGGGCGCGCGGTCGGCACGGCCGGCGACACGAACGGCGACGGATGGAGCGATGTGATCATCGGCGCGGGCGGCTACGACAACGGGCAGGACGGCGAAGGACGCGCGTTCGTGTTCACGGGCGTGGCGAGCGCGGTCGGCGCCACCCCCGCGTTTACGATTCGCGGAAAGCAATTCGGGGCGAGCATGGGATTCCGTGCGGCGACGGTCGGCGACGTGAACGGCGACGGCTTCAGCGACATCATGTTCTCCGCGCGGCTCTACGACGACGGCAACGTGGACGAGGGCAAGGTCGAACTGTACTACGGGTCGGCGGCCGGTTTGGACACGATCCCCGTGTGGGTGATGGAGTCGGACCAAGACAGCGCCGAGTTCGGCACGTCCATCGGCACCGCGGGCGACGTGAACGGCGACGGCTACGCGGACGTCGTCTTGAGCTCGCGTCTGTACGATCACCCCGAACACGACGAGGGCGCGGCCTACTTGTATCTCGGCGGACCGAGCGGATTGGCAAGCACACCTGCGTGGTCGGTGGAAGCGGATCAGGCCGACGCGATCCTCCACAGCATCAACACGGCGGGCGACGTGAACGGCGACGGCTACAGCGACGTCGTGGTCGGCGCGTACCAGTACGACAACGGCAACTTCGACGAAGGCAAGGTGTGGCTCTATCTCGGCGGACCGAGCGGACTCTCCACCACGCCGTCGTGGACGACCGAGGGCGATGCGGACAGCGCGAACTACGGCTTCAAGGTGGCGACCGCCGGCGATGTGAACGGCGACGGCTACAGCGACTTCCTCGTCGGCGCGTGGCTCTTCAACGCCGGACTGCCGCGACAAGGCAAAGCGTACCTCTACCTCGGCGGGCCGAGCGGTCCGAGCACCACGCCCGCGTGGACGATCCTCGGGACGACCGCGTGGTCGCAGATGGGCATTTGGGTCGGCACGGCGGGCGACGTGAACGCGGACGGCTACAGCGACGTGGTGATCGGTGCGAACCGCTCACAGGAAGGCGGCAACAACGCGGGCCGCGCGTACTGCTTCCTCGGCAGTGCGTCGGGTCTGTCGACGACGCCGCAGTGGACCGTCACGGGAACGACGTTCGACTTCCTCGGCACGGTCGCAATGGTGGGCGACATCAACGGCGACGGCTTCAGCGACGTCGCCGTGGGCGCGCCGATGTACGGCAATCCCGAGTTCGACGAGGGCGTGGTGCGCACGTATCTCGGCGGCCCAACCGGCCTGTCGTCCACACCCGTGTGGACGTTCGAGTCCAACGTGGCAAACGCGCGCCTCGGCGAAGCGGTCGCACCCGCGGGCGATATCAACGGCGACGGATACGACGACATGGTCGTGGGCGGCGACGGCTGGCGCAATCCGATACCCGAGGAAGGACAGGCGCTCGTGTTCTACGGCAACGCAACCGCGGGACGAAGCCGCGTGATCCGGCAGACGCGACTCGGGAGCACCGCCACGCTCGCCTTGCTCGGCACGTCGGATTCGCCGAGTTCGTTCGCATTGCGCGGTCACGCGCGCAGCGCGGCGGGACGCGCGCGCGTCGCGATCGAGTACCAGGTCGCGCAAGGCGCGGGCACGTTCACGAACGTTCCCCGCGTGCGCGGTGCGTGGGTGCAGACGAACGCTCCGGCGGCGGGCGACGGCAGCACGGCGGACATCACCGAAATCCCGGGCGGCCTTGCAACGGGATCGCTGTATCGCTGGCGCGCGCGCTTCGTCTCCACCTCACCGCTCTTCCCGCACTCCACGTGGCAGTCGCCGCCGCTCAACGGACGCACCGAAGCGCACGTGCGCACCGCCTTCACTGTCGACGCCTCCGCGGAGGATCCCCGAACGACCGGCGGATTGCGCGTGACGCCGTCCGTCTTCACGCGTGAGGTGTACGTGGAGTATCGTGCCGCGTCACCCGCCGCGCGCGAGCAACTCGTCGTGACGGACGTCGCCGGACGGCGCGTGGCAACGCTCACACCGGTGACCTCTTCCGGCACGCAGCGCCTCGCGGTGTGGGATGGACACGGAGTCGGTGGCCGGCCCGTCTCGGCAGGCGTGTATCTCGTGCGTCTCACACAGGGAGATCGCGTGCAATACGGACGCGTAGTGAAACACGGCCCATGATCCTTTCCTTGGCGCGACGCGCGCTCTGTGCGGCGGTCCTGACCGCAGCATCTTCGCACGCGGCGCACGCCGCACTCACGCAAACGTGGTTCGCGGACGGCGGACAAGCTGGGGCGAACTTCGGTGCGGCGAGTTCCACCGCCGGTGATGTGAACGGCGACGGTCACAGCGACGTCGTCATCGGCGCGTGGCAGTACGACGGCGCGTTCCCGGACGAAGGGCGCGCCGTGCTGTACCTCGGATCGCCTGCCGGCCTGGCGACGACCCCGTCCTGGAGCGTGCTCGGCGGACAAGCGTCGGCGCACTTCGGCAAGTCCGTGTCGTTCGCGGGGGACGTGAACGGCGACGGCTTTGGCGACGTGATCGTCGGCGCGCCGGACTACGACAACGGCGAAATGGACGAAGGACGCGCGCTCCTCTTCCTCGGCAGCGCGAGCGGGCTGGATACGCTCCCCGCGTGGATCGGCGAACCGAACCAAGTGGGCGCCGCGTTCGGCGCCGCGGTCGGCGGCGCGGGCGACGTGAACAACGACGGCTTCGACGACGTCGTCATCGGGGCGCCTCTGTTCGACAACGCGCAAACGGACGAAGGGCGCGCGTCCGTGTTCCTTGGATCGGCGAGCGGTCTCGCGCTCGCACCGGTGTGGACCACCGAGAGCAACCAAGATCTCGCGAGCGTGGGCGTGTCGGTCGCGGGCGCGGGCGACGTAAACGGCGACGGCTTCGCGGACGTGATCGTCGGCGCGCCGCTGGCGGACAACGCGCAGACGAATCAAGGGCGCGCGACGGTGTTCTTCGGTCACGTGAACGGTCCGAGCGACGCACCCGATTGGATCGCGGAAGTCGGACAGTCCAACGTGCAGTTCGGCGCGGCGGTCGCGGGGGTCGGGGACGTGAACGGCGACGGCTACAGCGACGTGATCGTCGGCGCGCCGCTCTTCGACAACGGCAACACGGACGAAGGACGCGCGTTCCTGTACCTCGGAACGTCCTCGGGTCCGTCGAACACGTCCACGTGGTCCAGCGAAGGAAACCTGAACGGCGTGCAATGGGGCAGCGCGGTCGCATCCGCGGGCGACGTGAACGGCGACGGCTACGCCGACATCGTCATCGGCGGATACCTCGCAAGCGGCGTCGTCGCGGCGGGCGGGCGCGCGTCGGTGTTCCTCGGCAGCGGCACGGGCGTGGCCACGCTCGCCGCGCTCACGGAGGTGGGACAGCAAGCGGGCGCGGGACTGGGACGATCCGTCGCGTCCGCCGGCGACGTGAACGGCGACGGCTTCGGTGACGTGATCCTCTGCGCGGGCGGGCTCGACAACGGCGAGACCGACGAAGGCGGCGCATTCGTCTACACGGGTGCGGCCGACCTGCCCGAACCCGCGGCGTCCTGGTCGCGCGAGGGCGAACAGACCGGCGCCGAGTACGGATTCCGCACCGTGGGCGTGGGCGACATCAACGGCGACAGCTACGGCGACGTGATCGTGACCGCACGCTTGTACACGAACGGCCAACCGGGCGAAGGACGCGCGCTCCTGTACCTCGGATCGCGCAACGGACTGGGCACCACGCCCGCCTGGTCGACGGAGGCGGACCAAGACAGTGCGGAGTGGGGTGCGGCCGCGATGCCCGCGGGCGACGTGAACGGAGACGGATACGCGGACTTCGTGATCGGCGTGCGCCGCTGGGACGGCGCGTTCGTCGACGAGGGACGTGTGGTTGCGTACTACGGATCGCCAAGCGGCATCTCGTCGACCCCGAGTTGGAGCGTGACCGGCGGACAAGCGACCGCGTACCTCGGCCCGGGTGCGGCGGGCGCCGGCG
>CAZEPH010000274.1:0-4366 GCA_964514075.1 uncultured bacterium
TCTCCGACTCGCGACCGACGAAGCGTGTGTGCTGACGCGGCAGGTTGTGCGGAACAGCCTCCCCCGTCTCCTCCCGACGCAGAACGAGCGGCGTCTCGGCGCTCACGGCGACGCTCAACGCCTCCGCGAACTGCGCCATGCTCGCATACCGATCCGCCGGCGCCGGCGACAGCGCCTTGTCGATCGCGCGCGCGATAGCGACCGGGATGTCCGCACGCAGCGCGGAGGGCGGGATCTTCTCACCCGTGAGGTGCCGCCGCATGACGTCGGATGCGGTCGGCGCCGCGAACGGCGACTGCCCCGCGATCATCTCGTACAGCGTGCACGCCAGCGCGTACTGGTCGGCGCGCCCGTCCACATCCGCGCTCCCGCGCACCTGCTCCGGCGACATGTATAACGGCGTGCCGATCACCGCGCCCGTCAGTGTCCCCTCGGCGAAATCCGCGGCAGCCGGACCGCGGATCGCGATGGTCTCCGCGGCGGGATCGCGCAGCACGCGCGCGACGCCGAAGTCCGCGACGAGCGCGATGCCGTCCGCCACGAGCACGTTCTCCGGCTTGACGTCCCGATGCACGAATCCGTGACGGTGCGCGTGGCCCAGAGCGCTCGCGATCTCGCGGGCGAGCCGTAACGCGACGTCCAGGGGCATCTGCCCCTCGCGCGCCATCCACGCGCGCAGCGAACCGTTTTCGACATAGGGCATGACGTAATACAGCTGATCGCTGAGGGCGCCGGAATCGAAGAGCGGGAGGATGTGTGGGTGGGCTAGTCGCGAGACGATGCCGATCTCGCGCACGAAGCGATCGCGCCCGATCGCCGCCGCGGTCGCGGCGCGCAGCACCTTGATCGCGACTTGCCGCCCGTGCTTCGCGTCCTCGGCGAGATAGACCGTGGCCATGCCGCCCGCGCCGAGGTGCGCGAGGATGGTGTACGCGCCGAGACGTGCGCCGGGAGCGAGAGTCGTGTCGTTCACTCACTCACTCGATGCGAGTGCTAGTAGAGCCGCGCCAACCGCGCGCCGCGATAGTAGTGCCCGATGATTTGCTTCAGCGAATAGCCGCCGCGTGCCATGCCGATCGCGCCGACTTGGCACATCCCGACGCCGTGTCCGAAGCCACCGCCATCGAACACCACGGCGACCACGCGGCCCTGCGCGCGTTCGACCGTCACGTTGAAGAGCGTGCTGCGCAGCGTCGAGGCGTGATTGCCGGGGCGCCGGCAGACAAGACGAATGCGATCGCCGGTCAGGTGATACGTGCCCGATTGCGTGCGCACTTCGAGGTCGGTGACGCGGTGCGACGGTCCGCGCTCGCGGACGCGTACCGCGACCAGCGCCCCGGGCGCGACGTCGCGCATCGACTCCGGGTAGATCCGCGGTCCCCATTCCGCGAGCAAGTCGAGGAACTCATCCGCCGGCCACCGCTCGCGCCAGCGATAGTACTTCGACGTCTTGCAGAACGCGTCTTTCTCCTTACCCGCGCGATCGCGAATCGAGCGCAGGAAGTCGAGCGGCGACTCGTTCCACACTTCGTCGATTGCCGCGGTGCGCCCGCCGCACGTCGAGAAGTAATTGCAGCGCACGTAGCGGTCCTTGTACGCCGCCACCACACCGCGCGTCACGAGCACCGCCCTGTCGCCGGTGCGCGCTTCGCCCGCCACGCCGTCGTACACTTGGTCCTGCACGGTGTTGAGCAAGTCGAACCCGTCTTCCCGACGGCGCCCGAAGTACGAGAGCGTGTACGTGCGCGCGGCCACCGCTTGCGCCTGCAGCGCGGATGCCATCGAATCGGGGAGACGTCCGATCTCCGAGGGGATCACGCCGCGCAAATATTCTTCGACCGGCAGCACGTTCACCGCGGTCACCCCGCCCGCGCGCCCGCGGAACACCTCTACTGCGCCGCGATACGCGCGGCCGTCGACGCGCAGAAACGCGCCGCCTCTGCGCGGGCGCAGGATGATGCGTGTCCCGGTGCTCTCCACCGCGCCGCTCCTTGTTGCGGCGACGACGATCGTCTCGTCGTCCGCGCCGCGCCGCGCGACGAACGTCGTGTCCGCGAGCGTCACCGCATCGCTGCCATCGATCGAGAGATGCACTCCGCCCGCGGCGCTGATCCGCACGTCGCTGGAATCCACCCACAAGCCGATGCGCACGTCGGGACCGCTCGGTCCGAAGATCTCGCGCATGTGTTTGGGCTCGGGGAGAACTGGGAGCGGCGCGTCCGCGGGGAGCGGCTCTTGCGGAAGCGGTTGCGTCGTGGGTTTCGGCGGGCGCGAGCAGCCGACGAGGCTCGCGTACACGATGAGCGCGCTGCACAGGAGCCGATGCCCGACACGGTGCATGTGTTGTGGAGGCCTCCCCGGCGTGATGGCGAATCGCTCCCCGGGTCCGCACTCACCGGGGGTGCATGCAATCTAGCGGGTGTGCGGCGGTGTGAGAAGGGGCGATGGCTTACGCCTGATCTCGCCCCGGCGTGATCGACCCGAGCACGACGTCGCGCCGCGCGCCCGTGACGCGGCGCAGCGCCCCGGCTCGTCCGTGGAGCGTTTCGGCCGCGAGCACGGCGAAGAGGATCGCCTCCTTGCCGTCGGCGGGGAGGCCGTACGCATCGGAGAGCGTCACGCGTGCGGGCGCCACGTGCTCGCGCAGCGCACGCATGAGCGTGTCGTTGTGCACGCCGCCACCGCTTGCGACGATCTCCTCCGGCGCGAACGCGCGCACGGCGTGCGCGATGCTGCGCGCCGTGATCTGCACAGCCGTGGCGAGCAGGTCGCCGAGCGCGACTCCACTGTCATGCAGCGTCCGTGCGAGCGTGCGGCCGAACGCATCACGCCCCGTGCTCTTGGGCGGCGGTGCGGCGAAGTACGGATCGTCCAGGACGCGCGCGACGATGTCCTCGTGCACGCGCCCACGCGCCGCGCGCGCGCCGCGCGCGTCGAACGACTCCTCCCCGCCCGATGCGAGCGCGACGAGTTCGTCCAGCACCGCGTTGCCGGGGCCGGTGTCGAACGCGGTCACGTCGCCGCGCGTGCAGCCCGCGGGGAGAAGCGTGACGTTAGCGACGCCGCCGATGTTGAGCGCGACGCGACGCACGGTGTCGCTGCGGAGCACGAGGTAGTCGAGCAGCGGGACGAGCGGTGCGCCTTCCCCGCCGGCGGCGACGTCCCGCGCGCGGAAGTCGGAAACAACTTGCACGCCGGTGCGCTCGGCAATCACGGCGGGGTCGCCGATCTGCCACGTCGCGTGCGCCGCGGCGGCCCGCGGCGTGTGCGCGATCGTCTGTCCGTGTGAGCCGATCGCGTGTACATCGCGCATCGCGACGCCCGCGCGCTCCGCCACGACATGCGCCGCATCGGCGAACGCATGCCCGACCAGGACGTGCAACTGCGCGAACGCGCTCGCCGGCGCGGGTTCCTCGCCCGCCGCGCTCAACACACGCGCGCGCACCTCGGGCGCGTAGGCGTACGTGAGCGCCGCGCGCACGTCGATGCGCACGTCGTCGCCGTCGCCGCACACGTCGACAAGTGCCGCGTCCACGCCGTCCGCCGACGTCCCGGAGATGAGGCCGATGATCGCGGTCATCCTTCCTTCCCCGCCCCCGCCGTGAGTCCTTCGATGATCTGCCGCTGAAACACGACGAACGCCGCGATCACCGGCAGCGCTGCGAGCGAGGCGCCCGCCATGAGATGCCCCCAGTCCACGCTGTGCTCGCCCTGCGAATACAACGCCAGCCCCACCGGGAGCGTGCGCATCGACTCCGCGTTTGTCAGCACGAGCGGGTACAGAAACGAGTTCCACGACACGAGGAACGTATTGATGCCCACGACCGCGAGCGCCGGCCGCGCGAGCGGCATCACGATCCGAAAGAACACGTGGAAGTCGCCGGCGCCGTCGACGCGCGCGGCGTCCTCCAACTCCTCGGGCAGGGAGAGAATGAACTGACTCATGAGGAACACGTTGAAGCCGTCTACCATGAACGGCAGGATGAGCGCGAAGTACGTGTTCACGAGGTGCAAGTGGCTCATGAGGATGTAGACGGGGATCATGGTGACTTGTCGCGGCACCATGAGCGTGACGAGGATCAAGACGCGCACGAGCGCACGGCCGGGGAACGCGCGGCGCGCGAGCGCGTAGCCGACCATCGGCGCGAAGAGGAGATTCGCGCCCACGATGCACGCGGACACGACGACGCTGTTGAGCGTGTAGCGCGCGAACGGCCCGCTGCGCAGTACGTCGGTGTAGTTCGCGAGGGTGAGGTCGCCGCGCAAGAACGCGCGCATCACGCCCTGACCGAGCGCTCCGTGCGTGAGGGAGAGAGCGAGCATCCACACGAGCGGCGCGAGCATGCTCGCGAGCAGGACGCAAGCC
>CAZEPH010000275.1:0-4347 GCA_964514075.1 uncultured bacterium
GCCGCCGCTTCGAAATACTGGGCGACGCGGCCGGCGTCACCGTGGTGGACGATTACGGCCATCACCCCACAGAGATTCGCGCCGTGCTGGACGCCGCGCGCGCCGCGTACCCCGCGCGGCGCCTCGTCGTCGCATTTCAACCGCATCGCTACACGCGGACCCAAGCGCTGGCGGATGCATTCGGGGAGTGCTTCTATCAGGCGGCACAGGTCGTCCTGCTGCCCGTGTACGCAGCGGGCGAAGCGCCCATTCCGGGCGTGGACAGCACGATGGTGGCGGACGCCATCGGGCGGCACTCCCCCGCGCAGGTGACGTTGGTGCGCGATCACGCGCACGCCATCGAGGCGATGGTCGCCCTCGTGCGCGAGGGTGACGTCGTGATCACGCAGGGCGCCGGCGACGTGTCGCGTCTCGGCGACGCACTGCTCGGCGCGCTTCGCGCGGGGCGAGGCGCATGATGACGGCCGACCGGATCGTTCTTCCCGTGCCGTACGCGCCGCTCGCTTCGCTTGAGCACGTCGCTCTCCGCGCGCACGAACCGCTGGCGAAGCACACGTACCTGCGCGTCGGCGGGCCGGCGGACGTCCTCGCCGTCCCGCGCGACGAGGACGCGCTCGTGGCGGTGCTCGCGATGTGTGAATCGCACGGCTGGCCGATCTTCCTTCTGGGTCTCGGCAGCAACCTGCTCGTGAAAGACGGTGGCCTGCGCGCGGTGGTGATTCGTCTGGGCACGGGTTTTCGTACCGTGCGGCACGCGGGGACGCACGTCATCGCGGGCGCGGCCGCGCCGCTCCCGAACGTGAGCATGTACTGCGTCGAGGCCGGACTCGCGGGTCTCGAGTGGGCCGCCGGCATTCCCGGCACCGTCGGCGGTGGACTCGTCATGAACGCAGGCGCGCACGACGAGGACATGAGCATGTGGGTCGCATCCGCGCGCTTCGTGCGCGCGAACGGTGAGCGGCTTGTGCGGACGCACGACGAGATCACGTGGCGCTATCGCGAAACGGACCTGCCCGCGCACGCGATCCCCGTGGAGGTCACGTTCGCGTTGCAGGCGTCGGATTCCGACACCGTGCGCGCGTCGCGCGCGGCCCTGCTCGCCCACAGAAATGCGACGCAACCGGTCGGCGTACCCAGTTGTGGCTCGACGTTTCGCAACCCGCCAGGGCATCATGCGGGCCGGCTGATCGAAGCGGCCGGTCTCAAGGGATACCGCATCGGCGGCGTCGAGGTTTCGGCCAAGCACGCGAACTTCTTTCTCACGTCACCGGGCGCTCGCGCGGCGGACGTGCTCGCTCTCATTCACCACGTACAGGACGTCGTTCGGACACAATTCGGAGTGGAACTCGTGCCCGAGGTGAAGGTCGTGGGAGTCGACGCGGAGGAGAGTTCATGACGCGCTACGCGTCCTCCGCCTATCAGGGACGTGCCTTGCGCACAGAGGAGCCGCGCCGCTCGGCGCGCGGCGCCGTGGTGCGCGTCGCACGCACCATCGCACTCGCCCTCGGGATGACCGTCCTCGCGCTGATCGCGCCCGCCGTGGAGGAGGCCGTGGTCACCGCGCCGCTGTTTGCCGTGCGCGCCGTGGAGGTGCGCGGCGCGCGCCAACTCGGCGACGAAAACGTGCGCCGTCTGGCGGGCCTCAGCGTCGGCATGCCGCTCGTGGCGGTCGACGCGGACGCGGCGGAACGGTCGCTCTCGTCGGTGCCGCGCATTGCGTCCGCCGAGGTGGATCGCCGCGTGTGGGGACGGGTGGTGGTGCAGGTGAACGAGCGCGTCCCGTGTGCGCTCGTCCTGCCGATGGTGCGCAGCGCCGACGGCGAGCAACGCCCGCTCGAAGTCGATCGCGACGGCATGTTGATGGATCCAATCGACCCGATGCGGTGGCCCGATCTCCCGCTCGTCACGGGGCTCGTGGGACGCGGCGCACGCGCGGGGCAGGTCGTGCCCCACGCGCGTTTTGGCGCGCTCGCCACGCTCCTCACGCTGCTCCAGCGACCCGACATCGACTTGGCCGACCGTGTCTCGTCCATCGACGTGGCGCAGGATTCGGGATGGACCATTACGATGGCGGGATCCGGCGTCACCGTCCGGCTCCCCGAGCGCACCGTCGACGCGCGCGATCTTCTGGCACTGCGCACGACACTGCAGGACGTGGAAGCGCGCGGTCCCGTGGGCGGGGAAATCGACATGCGCTTCCGCGGGCAGCTCATTTGGCGGCCCGCACCCGGTACGCCGCCCGATTCCACCGCGACGCCGGAGGAGACGACGGTCGCCGACGCCGCGCCGATCACCACGCACGCGGAGCTCGCAGCCGCGACGCGCACACGCACTCAGACCACGCAGGATGACACGCACGTACGCAACACGCGCGGAGGGAGGAACGCGACATGGTGAAACACTTCTACACAGGATTGGACATTGGCAGCACGAAGATCGCGTGCGTGATCGGGGAACGGGACGATCTCGGCGCACTCCGCGTGATCGGTGCGGGCGCGAGCGTGTCCGACGGCTTGCGTCGCGGCGCGGTCGTAAATCTCGAGAAGACGGTCGCGGCGATCACGCGCGCCGTCGAGGAAGCGGAACGCACCGCCGGCGTGAACGTGCGCTCGGTCGTGGCGGGCATCGCGGGCGATCACATCCGCAGCTTGAACGGGCGCGGCACGGTGGGAGTGAGCGGCCGCAACAACGAGATCACGCCGCAGGATGTGGCACGCGTCATCGAGGCCACGAAGTCGCTCACCATCCCCGCGGATCGCGAGATCATCCACGCGATCCCGCAGGAGTTCATCGTGGACGACCAGGACGGCATCCGCGATCCGATCGGTATGCCGGGCGTGCGCTTGGAGGCGACGCTGCACCTGATCACAGCCGCGGCAAGCACGGCGCGCAACATCGCGCAAGCCGTGCACAAGGCGGGTCTCAAGCTGGACGACCTCGTGCTGGAGCCTCTCGCATCGGCGAACGCGGTCCTCGGGAGCGACGAGAAGGAACTGGGCGTCGTCCTCCTCGACATCGGCGGCGGCACGACGGGCCTCGTCATGTACAGCGACGCGGTTCTGCGTCACACGAGCGTGATCGGCTTCGGCGGATCCCACATCACGAGCGACATCGCGATGTGTCTGCACACGCAGCTCGATTGCGCGGAGAAGCTCAAGATCGAGCACGGCATCGCGCATCCGTCGATGGCGCGTGGCGAGGCAACGATCATGGTGCCCGGCATCGGCGGACGCGCCGCGCGTGAGATCCCGCGCACGGAGCTCACGCAACTCATCGAGCCGCGCGTGGAAGAGATCCTGACGCTCGTGGAAAAGGAAATGCGCCGCGTGCACTCCACGAGCCTGCTCGGCGCGGGCATGGTGATCACGGGCGGCACCGCGGATCTCCGCGGCATCACCGAACTGGCCGAGGAGATGTTCAAGCTGCCGGTCCGTCGCGGCGTGCCGCACGGCATTCAGGATCTCGCGGACCCACTGACGTCGCCGCGCTACGCGACGGCGGTGGGTCTCATGATGCACGCCTTCGAGAACGAGGGCCTGCACGCAAACGGTCACCGCAACGTATTCGGCAAGATGCGCGATCGCGTCGGGCAACTGATCGGTTCGTTCACCAACTAACCCCCTCACGGACGCCAAGGAGACGGTCATGTTTGACGGAGCGAGCTACGAACTCGAATCGGCGGAGTCGCATGTGACGTCCATCCGCGTGTTCGGCGTGGGTGGTGCCGGCGGGAACGCCGTGGATCACATGGTGGCCGCGGGTGTGCCCGGCGTGACGTTCGTCGCCGCCAACACGGACGCGCAGCAACTCGGGATTTCACGCGCGACCGTGAAGATGCAACTGGGCGAAGCGCTCACGCGCGGGCAGGGCGCGGGGGGCGATCCGGCCGTCGGGTGCGCCGCCGCGGAAGAATCCGAAATGGCGATTCGCGAGGCGCTGGACGGCGTGGAGATGGTCTTCCTCACCGCAGGGATGGGCGGCGGCACGGGAACGGGCGCTGCGCCCGTTGTCGCCCGCATCGCACGCGAGATGGGCGCGCTCACCGTCGCCGTGGTCACGCGGCCATTCGACTTCGAGGGACAGCGTCGCTCCACGCAAGCGGTCGGCGGCGTGGCCGCGTTGCGCGAGAACGTGGACACGTTGATCGTGATCCCGAATCAGAAGCTGCTCAAGGTGGTCGCGCGCTCCACGCCGATGAAGGAGGCGTTCCGCATCGCGGACGACGTGCTCCTCCAAGCGGTGCGCGGCATCGCGGGCCTCGTCACGGGGATCGGTTACATCAACCTGGACTTCAAAGACGTGCAGGCCGTGATGCGCGGCAAGGGCAACGCGATCATGGGGACGGGG